>NZ_JBNNJZ010000593.1:0-4824 GCF_050270335.1 Streptomyces sp. NPDC059900 | reverse complement strand
GAACACTCATGAGCATCAGCACCTTTCTGTGGGTCGACGGCCAGGCCGAAGCCCTTGCCGCCCACTACACCGCCCTGTTCCCCAACTCCGTGATCCGCGATACCCAGCGGGACCCGGAAGGCCGCGTCACCACCGTCGACTTCACCCTGGACGGGCAGCAGTACACCGCATACAACGGCGGACCGCAGTACCCCTTCACCCCCGCCGTCTCCCTCTACACGGAGTGCGAGAACCAGACGGATCTCGATGCCCTCTGGGCGGACCTCACCGACGGAGGCACGGAAGGGCCCGGCGGCTCGCTCGTCGACCGCTTCGGCATGACCTGGCAGGTCATGCCCGCGTGTCTGCGCGAACTGCTGCGGACCGCCGATCCGGCAACCGCCGAACGCGTCCTGACTGCCCTGCACGCCATGACCAAGATCGATATCCAGGGCCTGACCGACGCCCACGCCCAGGCATGACGCCCCGCAGAAAGCGCGCACGATGAACCCCACTCCCCCCACCACCCGCACCCTCCGCTCCGCTCACTCCCCGCCCGGGACCCGCCGCGTACGCGCTGCATGGACCCTGGCACTGCTGACGACGCTGTGCGCAGAACTGACCTTCACCGCCGTGGCGGTACCCAGCACGTGGATCGCCCTGCCCCTGCTACTGGTGATGTACGGCGCCGGCGTTCTGCTCATCCGCGAGGCGGTGGTCCGCTTCGGCGGCGGATGGCCGAGCCTGGTGGCCCTGGGTCTGGCCTACCAGCTGGCCGAAGACGGCCTTGGCCTCCAAGCCCTCAACAGCCCGGACATGTACGACGCCGCCGACTGGGGCCTGCGCGCCTTCGGTATCAACTGGACCTACTGGGAATCCCAGATCGGCATCCATGTCGTACTCAGCGTGCTGCTCCCTGTCATGATCGCCAATCTGCTCTATCCCCGTCTGCGCGAGCGGCCCTATCTGCGGGGCGGTGGCCTCGTCGTCACCGGCGTGATGGCCGGCATCGGCGTACTCGGCCTGCGTCTTGGCATCTCGGGCACCGAAGACCCCGGTTACCGAACCCCCATGGGCTGGACCGTCATCTACCTCGTCGCGATCGCACTGCTGGTCTGGTTTGCCCTGCGCGTCCTGCCCCGGCACCGGTCACAAGTGGTGATCCACCCCAGCCGGAAGGCGCCACGTCCCCTGGTGGTCGGGTTCATTTCTGTCTATCTGACCATGGCGTTCCTGACCACGCTGCTGCCGCTCGGCCTCGAGGGAGACCTGCTTCTCGACGACGCCATGTCGAAGCCGCTCATGCTGATCGCCGCGGCCATGACAGCGCTCCCGTTCGCCTGGCTCGCCGCACGCTGGCGCACAGCAAGCAACTGGACCAACAGCCACCGGCTGTGGCTGATCGGCGGGATTCTGGTCTCCCACACCGCGTTCATGATGCTCGGCTCCCTTACCGGCGCCCTCATCGGTCTCCTCACTCTGGGGCTGGAAGTACTGGCCCTCCGAGCCCTGGGACGCCATCTCCAACGGCACGAAGCCCTACCCGCATGAACCCCGGCGCGGCGGGACTGCGGCACTGCCGGCGCGAGCCGACGGCAGGAGCCGCAACGTCCCGGACACCGGAACGGGGGGCGCAGGCCTGGCCGGCAACCGGTGGCATGGCCGTCAGGGGCGGGCATCGCTCCGCGTGCACTGCAGGTTCCCGGACTCCCCTGCACCGGGCGGCCTGACTGCTGCGGCCCTCTGCCCCGGCACACCTCCGGTGCCGCCGTCCTCGCCACGGGCATCGACAGGATCTTTGCGGGAAGGCCATGCACAGCCGCTCGAAACCGCCCCCCCTCACGCAGGAGTGCCACATGCTCGAGATCCATCGCGAACGTGCCTTCGGGCGCACCTACCAAATCCTCTCGGAGGGCCGCCCGGTCGCACAGTGGTCCGGGCACGCCTGGAAGTCCGGCGGACACGTGGAGCTGGCCGGTGAGGACTTCGAGTTGCGGTCCTCGCGCTGGGGCCGGTCCTTCGAGATGCACGAAGGAACGGCAGGGGGACCGATCCGGGCCGAGGCGCACCGATCCGGCCGGCGGTGGAACATCATCGGCGCGGAGGGAGAGTACGAGTTGATGCGGCCCTCGGCATTTCGCGGCAGGCGACAACTGGTCCGGGGCGGCAGCGTCGTCGGCGAGTTCCGGCCCGGCCGGTTCGGCAGCGGGCTCACCGCCGAATTCACGGGTGTGCCGCTTCCCCTCCAGGTCTTCGCGGGCCTGGTCGTCCTCTCACTGCAGCAGCGCCAGGCCACGGCCGCCGCGGCCTCAAGCGGCTGACAGGAGCCCGGTGGCCTACAGGCCCCGCCTACAGGCGCTCGCTCCCCAGCGGTAACTCCCATGTGAGTCCGGCACAGGTCATCGGGACCTGTGCCGGACTCACCGCTTTCGCTGACCTGGTGCTGCAAACCGGGAAGGAAGACCGCGCCCCCTCGCGTGCGGTTATATGAGACAGGGGTTGTCGCTCGCAGGTCGGTTTACCCGCGCACGACGGCGTCAGCAGTACATGATCCCCAGGGAACTGCCGCATCGAGGTTCTTCGAGGCCCTCGAGCCCGGACAGAGTTCGGCGCATGACTCCGGTGCAAAGGACCGGCCGTCACCCGGGAGTAGCGCGCCTGGTCCCGTACGAGCCGGTCGGTGCCTGCCCGCACCCGCCGCCCGGACACCGAACGCGGCGAGCTGGTCTGGAACGAGCCACCGGCGGGGGCTCGGCCCAGGAGCTCTGCCACCAATTTCCGCCCCGAACCTGCGTGCGGATGCAGACGGACGACGCACATACGAAGATCACTCAGGGCGGCAGACGCGTGTCGCCGGCCAGGGCCTTCCCGTACATCCGGTCAGGCCCGGCGGTTGTGCCGCGGCGGACCGCCATCTGGCGGCGGCAAAGGAGGATTCACTCCGACGCGAGCTGCGGGAAGGCGGCACCGGGCGGCGTTGAGGACCGCCCAATCTCCCATACACCAGGGTCCGTTGCGCCGAAGACCGGCCGAGCGGAGATCCCCCGGCATCCGATCAGTGCAGTGTCCTGCTCCCCCTGACCAGGCAGGAATCACGGTAGGCGGATCCGGATCGGCGGCTGTCAGGGCAGCACGGCGGGGCAGCTGGTGCCCCGTGGCGGGACAGCCAGGTCGGTGAGATAGCTGTCCACGGCGTCCTGCACACACGGGCCGCTGGTGACGCTGCCGTGGCCGTAGCCCTCGTAGGTCAGAAGCACGCCGCTGCGGCCGAGCTGTCGGGCCACCGAAACTGCCCACGGGTAGCCGGTGGCGGGGTCGTGCAACGCGTTGGACACCAGGATCGGCGGGGCACCGGGTGCATCCAGGCGGTGCTGCGGGTTGGCGGTCGGCGCGCCCAGACAAGCCGCCGCCATGTGGATCGGCAGCAGGTAGGGCAGGTCAGGCGCTGTCACCTTCATCATGGCGACGAGCGAGGCGTACTCCGCGTAGTCGCGCACCGGCAGGTGCCAGTCCGAGCAGAAGACTGGGGTAGCCGGGGGCAGCGCCGATACCGAGGTGGACGACGCGGACATCGGCGTGCTCGCCTCCATCGGCCATGGCGGCTCCCACGACCATGGCCGTGCCCCGCGGGGCGCTGCGCCGCAGTGGGAATCTGCCCCTCGCTAACGGCATGGTTCCTCCTCGTGAAAAGGGCGGTTGTGTCTGGAGTCCGGGCCCGGCCGGGGCACCGACGTCACGGTAGGGGCGCGGTCGCCCATGTGGTGCCTCTGTCGGGGGCTTTTCCGGGTTGGGTCAGGGATCGCTCAGGGGCGTCGGGGCGCAGGGCGAGGGACGGACAGGGTCGGGGCAGGCGAGCATCGGTCGCAGTCTCGATCGAATGCCACCCGGGACAAGCGGACCACCGTGGCAAGGAGGGACGCAGCGTCAAACTGCTGACCAAGGCGCCTGGTGAAGTGCGCGGTCCGGACCGGGAAACGTGGCTGACCAACTGACCTGATCACGTCTCGACAAGGACATCGCGACAACCGCGTCAGGTCCCGCATGCCCCAACTGAACGGGAAAGCCGAAACTCTACGTCACCGAGGAGTTGAAGGTGAGCAGGGTGCGCAGGTCGATGACACGGTAGCCGCGGGCGGTGAGCGCCGTGAGGATGCGGGGCAGGGCCTGGGCGTCGATCACCTCGGTGCGGCCCTGTGATGCCCCGAGGTGCATCTGCAGGACCGCTCCTGGACGCAGCGCATCCAGTGCCCTGTCCACGGCGCGGTCCACCGTCATGCCGCCTTGGGTTCCCTTCCAGCCGTTGGTGTCGGTGGTGAACTCGATGTCCGCGTATCCGAGGGCGTTGATCTCCCGGATATGCGCGGGGCTGGTCTCGCTGTACGGGAAGCGGAAGAAGGGCGTCACCGCGCGGGCTGCCCCGGCCGCGCGAAGGGCGCGGTCGGCCGCCACGACTTCCTGCTGTCGTCCGGCCTTGGCCAGGGACTTGAAGTGGGGGTGGCTGAAGGAGTGGTTGCCCAGTCCGTGTCCGGCTGCCGCGATCCTTTTCACCACGGAGGGGTGCCGGTGGGCGAATTCGCCCGTCAGGAAGAACGTGGCGGGTGCGCGACGGCGGGCGAGTTCACCGAGGATGCTGTCCAGGCCGGCGTCGTTCCAGGCCGCGTTGAACGTCACGGCAACTACCCGTTCTTGCGTATGGATCACCCGGTTCTCCGAACCGAACAGCGCGCGCAGTCCCGGGCCGTCGACGGCCGCAGCGGGATGCACCGCGACGGTCTGGGTCCGGTGGGCCGCGGGCCCTTGCACGAGAGTCCCCAGCAGGACGGCGAGCACGGGACCTGTCCAGAG
>NZ_JBNNJZ010000592.1:0-4832 GCF_050270335.1 Streptomyces sp. NPDC059900 | reverse complement strand
GTCACCGACCCCGACGCGTTGATGAGCGCCGTGGAGGACTCACAGGTCCTGGACTTCGACCAGCCGATTGCGCTCTCCCTCAACGCCCTCATGCACTTCATCACCGACCCCCACGACCCCTTTGCCATCGTCCGCCGGCTCCTCGACCCGCTCCCGGCCGGCAGTGCCCTCGCCATAAACCACTGCACGCCCGACTTCGACCCCGTCACCTGGAACAAGGTCGCGGAGATCTACACCAGTTCGGGGACTCCGGTGCAGTTTCGTTCGCACAGCGATGTACGCCGCTTCTTCGACGGCCTTGACCTGATCGAGCCCGGCCTGTGCTGCTGCCACCGCTGGCGTCCTGCCGGGCCCGCCGACGGCACGGAGCCGACGGACGCCCAGATCGGCCTGCTGGCGGGTGTGGGCATAAAGCGCTGACGGACGCGGTGTCCGGGGGTGGAGGGCAGGCAGTGGGCGAATCGGCTGGTGTGTGCGACATCCCGTGGTCCGCTCTGAGCTTGAGTTTCAACCTCTGAGCTGCACCTTGGTGATCTGGTCCTGGGCGCCCTTCCCCGTCAACAGCGTGGCCGCGCCGCAAGCGGGAATGCTCGCCGGGGTTCCAGAACATCGGCGTGACGGCCGGGCGTCCTGCCGGTGTTTCATAACCTGCGCGCCCTGGGTCATCTTGTGGAGACGAGTCTTGAGTAACAGGGCGGGCGGCGACAGCAAGCAGCGGGTAGGACCCGCCAGACTCCTGATGGGATCGGCTGCGGCGGCACTGGTCTTCAGGCGATTTCCTTGATGACGGCGTTTCCGGACGCTGCGGCGCGTTCCCACCTGCGCAGACGCGAGATCAAAGCGGTCATCCCCGAGAAGAAGGAGCAGGCCGCCCACCGCAAGAAACGCGGCTCACGCGGCGGACGGCCCGTCACCTACGACAAGGAGCTGTACAAGCTCCGCAACAGCGTCGAACGCACCATCAACAAGATCAAGGACTGGCGCGGCCTCGCCGTCCGCTACGACAAAAAACCCGAAAGCTACCAGGCCGGACTCGAATTATGTGCCGGCCTCCTCTGGATCCGGCACCTCGAAGCACAGCCTTGATCACAACTCCACACAGGCCCTAGATGTGCTGTTCGGGCACATTGGTGACGCCGTCGCGGTCTTGCATGGGTGAGGGCCTTCTGGTTTCGGTGGTGATTGCGACATCTACCGCCGAGTGCAGGAGGCCCTCATGTGCCACCGTAACGCGCCGCTCACTCCCACCGGCAGGCTGCGCCTGGCCTGGTGCATCGTGGAGGACGGCTGGCCGCTGCGACGGGCCGCCGAACGGTTCCAGGTCAGTCACACCACCGCCAAACGCTGGGCCGACCGCTACCGCCTCCAGGGCTGGCGGGGCATGTACGACCGCTCCAGCCGCCCCCACCACTCACCCGGCAAAACCCCCGCCAGCGTCGAGGAACAGGTGATACGACTACGCCGGGAACACCGCATCGGCCCCCAGCGGATCGCGATACGCAGCAACATCGCCGCCTCGACCGTCCACCGCATCCTGCGCGACCATCACCTGCCGCCGCTGGCCACGCTCGACCGGGCCACCGGCCGGCCCGTCCGCCGCTACGAACGCGACCGGCCCGGCGAACTGCTGCACATCGACGTCAAGAAGCTGGGCCGCATCCCCGACGGCGGCGGCCACCGCGTGCTGGGACGGGCCGCGGGCCGCAGAAACCGCGACCGGGCCGGACTGGCCTACCTGCACACGGCATTGGACGACCACTCCCGGCTCGCCTACACCGAAGACCTGCCCGACGAGAAGGCGGCCACCTGCGCGGGCTTCCTGCGGCGGGCAGCCGCCTGGTTCGCCGGCCACGGCATCACCGTCGAACGCGTACTGACCGACAACGCCTGGTCCTACACGAAAACCACCTGGCACGAAACCTGCCGCCAACTGGGCATCCAGCCGCGCCGGACACGGCCCTGGCGTCCGCAGACCAACGGCAAGGTCGAACGCTTCCACCGCACCCTGCTCGACGAGTGGGCCTACCACCAGCCCTACACCAGCGATACCCAACGCCAGGCAGCGTTTGCCGACTGGCTCGACTGGTACAACTACCACCGACCCCACACCGGAATCAGCGGCCAAACCCCAGCAAGCCGCGTCACCAACGTGTCAGAACGACACACCTAGATGGCCGTCGATGCCGATCACGCTCTCCCCTCCCCCTCCCTCACCCCCACACTCGGCCGCTCACTTGGCGCCGCCGCTGTCCAGGCGGACGAGCATCTTGCCAGTGTTCGCGCCGCTGAGGACGCCCAGGAACGCGGCCGGGGCGTGGTCGAGGCCGTGCACCACGGTCTGCTCGGTGTGCAGGGTGCCATCGGCCAGCCAGGCGGCGCCCTGCTTGATCCAGTCGGGGAAGAGGCTGAAGTACGAGTTCACCAGCATGCCGCGCAGGCTGAGCTCCTTGGTGTACGCCTGGAAAAGGTTGGTCGGGCCCGGCACCGGGGCGGTGGCGTTGTACGCGCTGATCGCGCCGATCAAGGCGAAGCGGGCGCCGGGGCGGGAGGCGGCCATGGCCGCCTCCAGGTGGTCGCCGCCGACGTGGTCTAGGTAGATGTCGATGCCTTCGGGAGCTGCCTTCGCCAGCTGCTCGGCGATGGGGGCGGCCTTGTAGTCCAGGGCCGCATCGAAGCCGAAGTCGTCGAGCAGCTTGGCCGTCTTGGCCGGGCCGCCCGCCGAACCGATCACCCGCGCGGCGCCGAGGCGGCGGGCCAGCTGCCCGGCCACGCTGCCGACGGCGCCGGCCGCGGCGGAGACGAACACCACGTGGCCCTCCTGCACCGGCGCGACCTCGGTGACGGCGGCGTACGCCGTCAGACCGGTGGTTCCCAGCGCCCCCAGGTACGCCTCGGCAGGGGCGAGCGCCGTGTCGACCACGGAGACCGCGGCGGCGTCCAGCGCTGCGTACTCCCGCCACCCGGCGAAGTGCGACACCGTGGCACCGGCCGGGACCGCCGGCGCCCGGGAGGCGACGACCTCGCCCACCGCGCTGCCCTCGAGTGCGACGCCGAGCTGGCTCGGCGGGATGTAGGAGGGGACATCGGTCATCCGGCCGCGCATGTACGGGTCGACCGACATCCAGTCGTTGCGGACCAGGATCTCGCCGTCGGCCAGGTCCGCCGGTATGTCGGCGTGGACCAGTTCGAAGTTCTCGGCGCCGGGGGCGCCGGTGGGGCGCGAGGCCAGGCGGATCTCGCGGCTGGTGCGGGGGATGGCGGCGGGGGTGCGCGTAGGGGTGGTCATGAGTGGCTCCTTGAGGTGGTTCCGGGAGTTCCCCGCAGCAGCACGAAGGCGAGGACAAGGGCCGCCGCCACGAAACCGGCGGCGGTCAGGAAGGCCGCGTGATAACCTTCGAGCAGCGCGGACCTGGCGGCCTCGCCGCCGGATCCGAAGCTGTCCGCGCCGCCCGCTTCGGGGCCGCTCGTACGGGCGGTGACGACCGCGCTCATCACGGCGAGGCCGATGGCGCCGCCGATCTGCTGAGTGGTGTTGAACAGGCCGGAGGCGATGCCGGACTCCTCGGGGGCGACGGCGGCCATGCCGAGCCCCATCATGGCGGGCGCGGCCAGGCCGAAACCGATGCCCATCAGCAGGGACGCGGGCAGGAAGTCCACCGCGTACATGCCGTCCGCCCGGCTGAACGACAGCAGCATGAAGGCCGCCGTGATCAGGACGAGCCCCAGGTACAGGAGCGGCCGCTGCCCGAACTTCATGATCAGGCGGGCCGAGAGGCCGAGCGAGATCACCGCGATGACAGCGGCGACCGGCATGAAGCCGAGCCCCGCCGCGAGCGCGCTGTAGCCAAGCACCTGCTGCAGATACAGCGTCCCGAAGAACAGCAGCCCGAACATGCCTGCGATCACCATGAACTGCGCGGCGTTCGCCGCGGTCAGCCGCCGCGAGCGGAACAGCCGCAGCGGCAGCAGCGGCCGCTCGGCGCGGGCCTGCCGTACGACGAATCCGGCGAGCAGCGCGAGGGCGAGCACGCCGAGCAGCAGGGTCCGGGCGGAGGCCCAGCCGGCCTGCTCGGCGTCGACGATGGTGTAGACGAGCAGCATCATGCCGGCCGTGGCCAGGGCGGCACCGAGGAAGTCGGTCCCCTTGTCCAGGCCCTGCGACTCGTCCTTAGGGATCGCACGAAGGCCGAGGGCGATGACCGCCGCGCCGATCGGTGCGTTGATGAAGAAGATCCAGTGCCAGCTGAGCAGGTCGGTCAGGACGCCGCCGAGCAGTGGCCCGACCGTGCCGCCGCCCGCGGAGGCGAAGCTGTAGGCGCCGATGGCCTGGGCTTGCCGGCGCGCGTCGGTGAACTGGGTCGCCACCATGCCGAGAATGCAGGCCGAGGCGATCGCGCCGCCGACGCCTTGCAGGAACCGGAAGCCGATCAGCGTGGCCTCGCTGGTCGCGAATCCGCACAGCAGCGAGGCCGCGCTGAAGAGTGCGACGCCGACGAGGAAGACCCGCTTGCGCCCGATCAGGTCACCGAGTCGGCCGGCGAGCATCAGCAGCCCGCCAAACGGGACGACGTAGGCGTTGACCACCCAGACCAGATTCTCCGCGGAGAAGCCGAGGCCGCGCTGCACGGTCGGGAGGGCGACATTGACGATGTTCTGGTCGACGACAATCATCACTTGCCCGATGCAGAGCACGGTGATCGTCAGCCAGGGCGAAGTGGCTCGCGGCCGCTCGGCCACGGCCTTCGCGGTGACCGCCCGCCCGGTCACGGTCTGCCCGTGAAGGTACGGACGTAGTGCTCGGCGATCTCGTCGCTGGTGGCCGCCCACACACC
>NZ_JBNNJZ010000591.1:0-4834 GCF_050270335.1 Streptomyces sp. NPDC059900 | reverse complement strand
TGATGGACCTGCTGGCCGAGGTAGGCACGGTCACGGCGACCGAGGCCGCCGCCCGGCTCGGCTACAGCTCGGGGCTCTGCTCGTTCCACCTGCGCCAGCTCGCACGCCACGGCCACATCGAGGAGGCACCCCACCACGGCGGCCGCGCACGCCCCTGGCGCCTGAGGCAGCGTGGGCCCGATGCCGGCGGGCCCACGGACGAGCAGTTCGGCGATCTGGCCCGAGGGCTCGAGGACGAGAGCTGGCAGCGCTGGCTCGCCGGGCGCGACCAGGCACCGGCCGACTGGCGCCGCGACGAGGCCTTCAGTGCCATCGCCTATCTGACGCCCGAGGAGATGAGCCGGGTCGCGGACACCGTCCGCCGGGCCCTTGCCCCCTACCAGGACCGCGAACAACGCCCCCTGGCCCGCCCGGACGGCGCGCGCCCGGTGGCTCTGATCACCCGGCTGTTTCCCCTGCTGCCGCAGCCCGGTTCCGGTGCGGAGGGGGAAACGGGGGAAGAAGGCGTGCCACCGTCCGGTGTCTAGAGGGCTAGCGGGCGAACACGCTGCTCCTGAGCGACGACAGCAGGTGCGCGGTGTCGTCGTACACCTCCGTCGCCCCGGCCCGGGAGAGGGCTTCGCGGGGGATGCCGCCGCTGAGCAGGCCCACCGGTGTGACGCCCGCACGGCGGCCGGACTGCATGTCCCACACCGAATCGCCGACGAACACACTGTCCCGCGCGCTCGCACCGGCCAGTTCGAGGGCGTGGGCGACGGGCTCCGCCGCGGGTTTGCCCTCGTCGACGTCGTCGGCGCTGGCCGTCGCGGTGATGACGTCGTCCGCGCCGATGGCGCCGCGCAGAGCGTCGAGTTCGCCCCCGCCCGCGGAAGTGGCGAGGACGATGGTCCACCCTTCCCCCGCCAGCGAACGCAGTAGCTGTCCCGCGTCCTCGAAGGCTTCGAGCCGCTCGAAGTGGGTGGCGTAGAGCGTCTTGTGGGCGGCGCTGATCGTGGCGTCCTGGTCCTGATCGCGCTCGTCGCCCAAGACGTGCGCGATCAGGTCGGTGCCGCCCAGGCCGATCGCGTGGTGCACGGCGCGCATCGGTACCCGGTGACCGGCCTGCCGGAAGGCCTCCCACCAGGCAGTGACGTGGAGGTAGTTGGTGTCGACGAGCGTTCCGTCGACGTCGAACAGGGCGGCACGCGTCACGGGGACTCCCTTCATGTCATGGTGCGTGATTCATGGTGCGTGGCGGCTTGCAGTGTCATGGCGGTACGAGCGGTCTGCGGTGTCGCATGCGGAGGCAGGGGCACCTACGACGCGAGCAGTTCCGCGGCCGCACGCTTGTCCAAGGCCACCCGGATGAGCGCCGCGGACAGTGCCGCGGGGTCCGCGTCGCCGGCGAGCCGCACCAGCTTCTTCGGGTCCTCCGGCAGGTCGAGCCGCCGTGCTCCTTGCATGGCCTTGTCGCCGAAGCAGGGCGCGATCTGCGGCCACACCCGCTGCACCTCGCGCAGGAAGATGTCGGCGCCCACAGGGCCGAGGCCCGGCACCTTACGCAGGCTGCGGCGCAGCGCCGCCTGGTCCCCGGCGGCTGCGTCGCGCAGGCGCCGCAGGTCGCCTCCGTAGTCCCGCTGGATGAGCTCGGCGCCTTCCCCGAGCTGCGTACTGGTGCGCTCGTCGTAGCGCCGGTAGCCGCCGCGGCCGAGTGCGTCGACCCTGGTCTGCCACGAGGCAGCGGCCATGTGGCGCGGGTTGCGCAGCCCGGCGTCGAAGAGTTCGCGCGCCGCGGCCACCGAGATGCCGCTGCGAATGCGCGCGCTCAACAGGTCCGAGAGCACGAGGAGTTGGTACAGCGGCTGCGGGGTGTCCCGCAGCCGGATCCCGGCTTCCTCGGCATAGGTCCGCCCGTGGGTGTCCAGGAGTTCCCGGACGAGGGCGCGCGTGGTCCGCTTGCGTGCGCGCTGCCCGCCGTTCCCCGTCATCCGGGCTCCCGGCTGCTTCGGTCGGCCATCTCTTCTCTCCTGGTCTGCCGTCTCTGCTCTGCCTGTACCGCTTCTGCTCTGCTTGTCGCGCCTGCTCCGTGCCTGCGGCGTCCGTGAGATCCGGGTGCCCGGGAGAGCGGTTCTTCATGGCCCCGGAAAACCGGCCCCGGGCTCGATCCTGCGCCATCGCGCTTGCCGGGCAGCGCAACGGCGCGACGCAACCGACTGACATTTCAGCCGGAGACAAGCCGGAGACAAGTGGGGCTCGGCGCGCTCAGTGGCGCCGCCGCGTAGTGACTGCCGCGCGGGGTACCCGGCGCGATACCCGTACCCGGAATTCGGAGGTCCCCATGCTGTCCGAGACTGTCACCGTGCCCAACGGCGAGGGGACACTCATCGGTGAACTGACCGTGCCGGACACGGTGTTCGGCGTCGCGGTTCTCGCCCGCAGCAGCGGAAGTTCCCTGCACAGCCCCCGCAGCCGGGCCCTGGCCCACACGCTGCACGATGCCGCTACCGGGACGCTGGTCATCGACCTGCTCACCGCCGACGAAGCGGCAGCCGACCGGGCCGCCGGCCGCCGGCACCACGACGTCGATCTGCTGACGCACCGGCTGACCGCATCCATCGACTGGCTCGCCCCCCCACTCTCCGACCTGCCGGTCGGCCTGTTCGGCGCGAGCACGGGAGCAGCTGCCGCGCTCGGCGCCGCTGCCGCAAGGCCCGGCCTCGTGGACACAGTGGTCTGCCCCGACGGCCGCCCCGACCTGGCCGGAGATTATGTGCTCGGCCGCGTGCACGCCCCGGTGCTGCTCCTCGTGGGAGGCCTGGACACCGAGATAGTGCGACTCAACCGGGAGACGGCCAATCGGCTGCGTGTCCTCAACCGGCTGCGCGTGATCCCCGACGCCACGCACCTGTTCGAGGAGCCGGGCGCGCTGGATGAGGTCGCTTCCGTCGCGGCCCGGTGGTTCGCCGGGATGGGGCAGTCACCGATCTGAGCCTGACCCGGCGGCACCCGCCCCGCAGCGGGAGGGTCGGCGCACCTGCGTGCGGGCACGGCTTGTACCGCGCCCGCACGCAGGCGTCGCGGAGCCCTCCGAGCTCACGGCACTGACGCTCCCCGGAGCGGCCGGCCGCATCCCGGCGCAACTACAGCTGCCCCTTCACCCCTCGCCGCACTATGTGACCGGCATCACAGTGCGCCATCCCACATCCTCAGGTCATCATATGACCCGATCGCCGCACGGATTCACAGCGAGACGAGGATGGGCATGAACGACCGGGACAGGCCGGCGCAGCCGCGCGTGGGCGTGGTGGGGCTGGGGGCCATGGGCCTTGGCATGGCGCGCAGTCTGCGCGACGCGGGCTTCGACGTGGGCGTCCATGATCTGCGACCGGAGGTCGCCGCGGCCTTCGCCGACGCCGGCGGTACCGCCTTCGCGACCGCCGGTGAACTGGCGGCCTCCGTCGACGTCTTGGTCGGCGTCGTGGTCAACGCCACGCAGGTCGAGTCGGTCCTGTTCGGCCCCGGTGGCGCGGCCGAGCGGCTGCACCCGGGCTCCGTCTACGTCATGTGCTCCACGGCCGACCCCGCCTGGTCCGCCGAAGTCGAGCGGCGCCTCGCCGAGCGCGGCGTGCTCTACCTGGACGCCCCCATCTCCGGTGGCGCCGTACGGGCCGCCAGCGGCGAGCTCACCATGATGACCTCGGGTGCCCCCACCGCGTACGCCATCGCCGACCCGGTCCTCGATGCCATGAGCAGCACGGTCTACCGCCTGGGCCACGAGGCCGGGACGGGCTCCAAGGTCAAGGTCGTCAACCAGCTGCTCGCGGGCGTCCACATCGCCGCGGCGGCCGAGGCGATGGCGCTCGGCATCAAGGCGGGCGTGCCCGCGCAGGCGCTCTACGAGGTCATCACGCACAGCGCCGGCAACTCGTGGATGTTCGAGAACCGCATGGCGCATGTGCTCGCCGGGGACTACACGCCGCTGTCCGCGGTCGACATCTTCGTCAAGGACCTGGGTCTGGTGCTCGACGCGGCCCGGCCGGAGAAGTTCCCCCTGCCCCTGGCGGCCACCGCCCACCAGATGTTCCTTCAGGCATCGGCCTCCGGCCTGGGCGGCCAGGACGACAGCGCGGTGATCAAAATCTTCCCGGGCATCGACCTGCCCGAACCGACCGAGCAGCAGCAGCAGCAGCAGGAGATCTGACATGACCGTCCGACTCGGCTGCATCGCCGACGACTTCACCGGCGCCACCGACCTGGCCAACAACCTCGTACGCGCGGGCATGCGCGTGATCCAGCTGATCGACGTACCCCGGGGCGGCGCCGAGCAACCGCTCGACGCGGACGCCGTGGTCATCGCGCTCAAGTCGCGCACCACCCCGGCCTCCGACGCCGTCGCGGCCTCGCTGCGGGCTCTTGAGTGGATGCGTTCCGCGGGCACCGAACAGATCTACTTCAAGTACTGCTCGACCTTCGACTCGACGCGCGCGGGCAACATCGGGCCCGTCACCGAGGCCCTGATGGACGCGCTCGGCACCGATTTCACCGTCGCGACCCCGGCGTTTCCCGACAACGGACGCACCGTTTTCAAGGGTCATCTCTTCGTCGGTGACGTCCTGTTGGGCGAGAGCGGCATGCGCCATCACCCGCTGACGCCGATGACCGACTCCAATCTGGTGTCCGTCCTCGGCGCGCAGACCAAGCGGCCGGTGGGCCTCGTCGACCACACCGTGGTCGCCGCCGGCGCCGAGGAGATCAGGCGGCGCGTCGAGGCGCTGCGTGCGGAGGGTGTCGGCGCCGCGATCGTCGACGCCGTGTCGAACGACGATCTCGTGCGGCTCGGCGCGGCGGTCAAGGG
>NZ_JBNNJZ010000590.1:0-4848 GCF_050270335.1 Streptomyces sp. NPDC059900 | reverse complement strand
GGCGGCGCGCGCGCCGGCCCCCCGGTCGGCGGCCTGCCGGGGCGCCGGGCGGCGAGCCGGGGCCCGCCGGCGGCGGGCGGGCGTGGTGGGTGGTGCGGTGGGGGTGGGGGGCTGGTTATGGTCCGGGGTCGCTCCGGTTGGGGTGGCGCTTCCGGGCGTCGGCTCCGGAGTTGCGCCTGGCGCGGTGGGCTGGCTCTCCCCGGCAGTCGGCTCCGTAGGCGTAGGGCCCGCCGGAGCCGCATTCGGCGTGGCGTCCGACGCGGGGTGCTGGCTCTGGTCCGGGGTCGGCTCGGTCGGCGTCGCGCTGCCGGGCGTCGGACGCTGCACGTCACTCGGCCCCGAATCAGAGGCCGAGCCCGAGGCCGAGTCAGAGGCTGAGCCCGAGTCAGACGCTTCGCCGCCGCCTACGCCCTCCCCGCCCGGAATCGCATCACTGGGCTCAGGCCGCCCGGGCACTGCATCGCTGGGCCCCCGGCCAGGCACTGCGTCGCTGGGCTCCGGGGCAGGCGCAGGGTCGCCGGGCCCTCGCCCGGGCACCGAGTCACTGGGCCCCCGGCCAGGCACCGCATCGTCAGGCCCCCGGCCCGGCACCGCGTGGTCGTCCCCAGGTTGCATGTTCGGCTCCCCCCAGCCGTCACAACGCAGCGCCTTGATTTGCGCTCAATTCCCCTACGATCGGGGAAAGTTGGACACCAGTCAACAGTCTTCGCAGCACACGCAGTGCACGCAGCCCCGAACAGCCCTCAGTCCCGCCGCCCGAGCGCCTTCGCCCGGGTGTGCGACCAGCCGGTCAGGAGCAGACCGGCGGTGACCGCCACGACGTAGGCGATCAGGAGAAGCCCGAAGCCGCCGGGGATCCAGCCGAGGAGCCCGGTGTAGTCGTGGTCGATGAGCAGCCGGATGAGACCTTGAGCCGAGAAGCACAGGAGGACGGCGCCGAGGATCTGCAGGAAGTCGTATTTCACGATACGAATGTATCAACGGGATCGCGAGAATTACCGTATCCACAGTCAATAACCCTGCATTACGTCACACATTCCACGCCCTATAGTGAAAGACGTGCGTGACGAAAATAGAACCCGCTGCACGGTCTGCCGTGCCGGAATGCCCCCCGCGGGCAAGCGCCGCGGCCGCCCCGCGCTCTACTGCTCCCGCAGCTGTCAGGCGAGGGCCTACCGGCAGCGGAAGCGGCCGCCGGTCCCCGCGCCCGAACGCCTCGCCCCCACGTCCGACGCCAGGTCGCGCAGACGCCGCCAGATCGCGGAGGCGGTGTGGCGCATCGCCGCCGAGCGGGGCCTGGACGCGGCGAGCATGCGGGAGATCGCGGCGGAGGCGGAGGTGTCGCTGAGGGTGGTCCAGTACCACTTCGGCAGCAAGCACGAGCTCCTCGTGGCCGCCCTGCACCTGCTGCACCGCGAGAACGAACGCCTGGCGAGGACCCGCGTCCACTACGACCCCGCGAACCTCCGCGGCGTACTCAGCGCGATGCTGGACGAGTTCCTGCCCCTGGACGCCCAACGGGCCATGGCTCTGCGCGTGTTCTCCGCGTACTACGCCCGCAGCCTCACCGACCCGGCGATCGCGGCGGTCTTCCTGAGCGACGAGCACCCCCTGGAGTAACTCGTCGCCGGTTTCATCGCCACGGCCCAGGCGAGTGGGCAGACGGCCCCGGGCCTGAACGCCCGACGCGAGGCGGACCTCTTGGTGGCAGCGGCGGTCGGGCTAGGCGGAGACGTACTCCACGAGCGCCGCACCGTGAACGACGTACGCGACACCCTCGACTACCACCTGGACAAAATCTTCACCCCTGCCCGGCTGCAGCGCGCTTGATCGCTTCGGCTTCCAGCAGTGGGTTCACGAAGCTGACGTTCTCGGCGATGTGGTGCAGGAGACTGCGGTACTCCGCACGCCGGCCCACCGCGGTGGTGCCCAGCGTGAGATTCACCAGGCGTTTGCCGTCCGGGTGCGGGAGGTGGGCGAAGATCTGGAGGAGCGGGGTCTGGGGGAGGCCGGATTCGGCGTTCGGGGTGCGGACGAGTTCGCTGAATGATGCGGGTCCGCAGGGGAGTTCGAGGTACTCGATGTTGGTGTGGCCCTCGGCGCCTGCGACTGCGCGCGCGGCGGTGACGGCGGGCGAGGCGGTGGCGGTGTCCTTCCAGGACAGGGTGAAGAGGGAGAGCAGGTGGCCGCCGTTGCTCTCACCGCCTTCGCCGGAGACGTCGTCGCGATGCAGGCCGATGAAGCAATGAGTGATGCCGACCTCGACCAGGGCTGCCGACAATTGCTGGCTTACTGCAATCTGGGTCAGAAACTTCTGGCGGGCGGCGTCGTCCGGATAGAGGTTCAGCAGCGGGTCGATTGCTGTACGCAACTCGTTGGCCCCGGCGGAGTCAGGCGGGTTGAGCAGTGCATCGATGGGGATCGAGGTAAATCCCGCTGGTACGGCGAACCAGATATCGCCACCGGGTTCGTTGACGGATTCATCGAGAATGAATGCAGGAGTGCTCAACTGGGTGGCTCCATCCGGCGGATTCGGTCAGCGGTTCGGGGTGACTCCGACGCGCCTACCACGTTCGAGGTCCTCGGGCGTGATGCCCCATTCAGCGATGCGGTTGCCGTCGCCTTTTCCTAGACCCTGATCGACGATCTGGAATCGACGGGGCGCCTGCCCGCTCGGATCCGGCGCGGCGATGAGGCCGACCATGCGTGGATCGCCGGCGAACCAGACGGTCTCGATCTGCGCCTTCAGCCGGGGCTTGGCGCGGGGTGCCAGCCGCCGGGACCACCAGTTGAGGCGGTAGTGCTTGGTGAAGACCACCGGGAGGTGCTGCTGCGGATCGGCGGGATTGGGAAGCTCGAACCATCCGTGCTGGGGCCCCACGACCTCCGGGTAGTCCGCCAGGCCACGAGGAGTATCGCGTAGCACCTGCCACGGGAAGGTACGCAGGATGCGGCGCATGCGCAGAGCCGTAGGGATGTAGCTCACCTGGATGAGCGCGCGATACGGGCTGTAGACCCAGTACGGCAGGAAGATCCACACGACCCAGTCGGGCGTCTTGGTCGTGATCGCGAGCAATGCGATCCACCCGCCGATCCAACCGATAAGGCCGGCCACGTTCAAGAACATGTGCAGCATCCAGGCACGACGCGTAGGTGGGTGGGCCCACGCGGTGGGGAATCCAGCAAGGTTCACTTGGACACTCTCTCTGCAGGAAAAGGTCAGAACGCGGCGCGCAGGAGCCCCGGGAGTGCGGGCACGTCGACACCGAGCCGTGTGCCGTCGATGCCGGTGCCCATCTGCCCCTTGATGTCGTCGTCGGATGCCAGGCCGTAACCGGCCGTCACCATTCCGATGGCAGCTGAACCCTTGCCGACTGAGTCGATCACCACGGACGGGTTGCTTGCCCCACGAAATACGCGGTCAAGCAGGGGATTTGCCACGCCGCTCATCTCTCGTGCACCTTCCGATGTGTTGCTGCCGATGAGCGACATCTTCTGCCCGAGGCTGAGTGCCGTCTCGCCTGTTCTGATCGATCGCGCGGCTCCGATTCCACCCTTTACTGCGGCTCCGAGTCCGGGAACAGCACCTAGGGTGTCAGCGCCCACCGAAACCAGGTTGCTGAAGAAGTCGGCATCGAATTCTCCCTTGGTCAAACCGTCCATGAGTGACTCCCGCACCGCGGGGTCAGAAAGCCGAGTACCGAGCGCCGCCACGCTGAAAACAGCCGCCCCCACCAGAAGAAGCGGCAGAGCGATGGGCCCGGTGAAGATCAGCGCCGCCAATGCAAGAGCACCCGCGACGGCGCTGAGGATGTCCGGAAGGTTTTCGTTGATCCATTCCCAGGAATCCTCCAGCCAGTTGGGCTCGTGCGGGGCCAGTTTGTCCGTTGCCTGGCGGATCTTCTCCGCGCGGTGATTGGACCGCTCGGTGTGCTCCTGCTCCAGGCTCCGCGCCCTGCCCAGGATCCGGTCGAGCTCGGCCCGGGCGTCCTCGACCTTGCCGTTGGCGAGCTTCAGGGACTTCTTCGCGTCGTCCTGCTTGCTGCCCTTCTTGTCCAGGTCGGGATCGTCACCGGCGGTGTCGGCGTGCCCCTGCGCGGTCTTCAGCGCCTCCCGCGCCTCCTTGGCCTTGCCGTCCAGCGCTTTGGCCCGCCGCTGGTAGTCCTCCAGATCGCCTTCCCAGCGCTCCAACTGCTTGGCGGCCTTTTCGATGGAGCGTGCGGCGTTCTTCAGGTTGAGGGTCAGCGGCCCGCTGCCGATGGTCTCGCGAAAGGCGACTGCGGCGTCGCCCTCCCAGTAGCTGCCGTCCATCAGCTTGGTGACGACCTTGCGGGTGTCGCGCAGGACGGTGACGCAGCCGCTCAGCTTCTTCTGGAGCTCTTTTACGGTGTCGCAGTTCCCGGGGGCCGGGTTGAAGCCAAGATCCGGATAGGTGGAGGTGTCCGTTTCCGTCACTTCGGCACCTCTACCACGTCATTGTTCGTTTTCCCGGGCTTGTGCAACGCCTTCACGAGCGCGTCCTCGACCTCCAGGAAAGCGTCCTTGCTCTGCCCGATGATCTTGCTCAGGTCCTCCGCCTGCTCGCCGATCTGCTCCGCGCCGTACTTCCAGTCCTCCTGGAACTCTTCGCAGGCCTTGTCGAGCTCGCCCGTGCCGAGGCCGCCGACAGTCGCGCCGGACAGGGCGTTCCGCAGCCCCTTCAAGGACGTGACGGATCCATCGAGCAGCTTCATGAATCCGTCGAGCTCGACTGCGTCGAGCCTCAGCCTCTCGGCCATTCCTGCCCCCTGGCGGTTGTCGTAAGTCAGCCGACGCTAGCCGCGCTCGTGGCCCTGCTAGGGCCAGTGG
>NZ_JBNNJZ010000589.1:0-4851 GCF_050270335.1 Streptomyces sp. NPDC059900 | reverse complement strand
GAGATCGTCTACAAGGAGGGCCGCCACCCCGGCGTCGAAGAGGGTGCCGACATACCTGGGTGGGTGTCCGGGGCACCGGCCGGTGTCCGAGGACCGAGCGAGCTGTCGGAGGCACCGCACCCAGTGCGCCGGGAGCTACTGGTCCCTGATCTCACGGCCTTCGGTCCCGCGCTACAGCTCAGCGAGGCGAAGTTGCAGCGGTTCCGGGCCCGCCAGAAGTGGCTCAACAAGGACGGCCACGTCGTCGTCGACGCCCGCTACGGCTCGGCACCGCAGGCCGGGCTCGACGACTGCACCGCCTTCGTGCAGCACCTGCTGACCCACCAGCGCGAAGCACTGCTGAGCCCCCTCGTTCCCGCGTCCGTCGCTCACTTGGCCGGGGGTGGCACGGAGGAGCGGCTGAAAAGCGCCCTCAGCGGGCTGTTGGACACCGTCGATCACGCCTTGCGCACCAGCGACAGTCTGCGCAGCTGGGGCTACTACGCACTCACCCGTACCCGCATCGGGGCCGCCCTGGGCCAGAACGGGCCGCTGGGCGGCGACGACCTGAGAGCCCTTGCCAGCTCCCTGGAACGCAGTGCGGCCCCTGCCACCCACCGACGGCACGGCCTGAACGGTTCCCGCACTGTCTACACGGCGATCGGGCCGTGGCTGCGAGACGTCGACGGTGCCGAACCACTGCTGAGCGGAGTGGAATACGCCGTCTCGGTGTGCCGCGCCAACCTGGCGGTCGCGGACTTCGTCCGGGGAGACACGGACAACGGCATACGCGTCGGGAGCGACGTACGGATCACCCTTGATGACGACTTCCAGAACGGTGGCATTTGGCGGTCTCACCACCCGGGCTCGGAGGAAGCGGACGACAGTGATCCGCTGCGCCCAGCGGGACGCGGATGGCATGACACGGTGCATCCACCTGCGCTGCCCTGGCCTGTCGCGGTGGCGCACGCACAGAGCGGCGTCCCCCGGGAGGAACAGCCGGAAGACGAACGGTACGTCGATGCCGAACCTGCGGACACCCCGCTTGTGGATGGTGACCGGATCGGCCCGCCGAACTACCTGAGGATCAACGACAGCGAGGTCTGTTGGCAGACCCCGCTGCGTCTCGCCCACCTCATGGAGGACCGACTGCCGTTGAGCCCCAGGGTCCGGGACGGGTTGGCATATCTCGGCACGGATACCGTCTCCGTGCGCGTACGCCTGGAACTCAGCCATCCCGGCGGCGAGCTCGACGCGTCCGAGGAGGTCCAGGATGCGTTGCTGGATCTCACCGATGAGACCTGCATGCTCCGGAACGTCCAGTGGCCCATCGATTTCTTCCCCGGGCTGTGCCTGTACATCCAGTGGCCGCGCGGCGGCACCGTCTTCCGGGTCCACACCGTCGAATTGGAACACCCCGTCGACATCGACGGGCAACTCGTCGCGCACCGCTACGACCCGGGAGTGCTTACCCGGGAAGGAGCGCCGGGTAGTGACCGGGACGGTGACTCGTCCGCCGGCCTCGACACCCGGCGTCTCGTCCTGCGCACCGTACGACGCTTCGGCCGCCTCACGCCCGATGGACATGCTCTCCTTGACCGCGCTGCCCTCCCTCGAGGCGTCTACGGCACAACTCCCGCCCCCCATCAGGTCACCGCACTGGAGCAGGCCGTTGACGAGCTCCTCGCCGAACACCACCTGTACCCGGCCATCGGTAGCCGCGGTGCGGACGGCGAGCCCCACCACCCTGCCCGCGAGGATGAGCCGCCCATCGCCCTGATCGGTTACGCGCCGAACCCCTTGGTGGTGCCACAGCCGCACTCGGGTGCCGGTGCGCCGCCGCAGTTCCACGGCGTGGAGCACTTCGTCCGCGGCTTTCTGCGGAGGCTGCCCGCGGGCTCGAAGCCGACCGATGCCCAGCGCGCTGCCTACCGCGAGCATTGCCGCCACGTCGGAAAGGCGGACGGCTGGGAACTGCCACCCGGCTACACCTTCGTGACGGAACACTCTCGCCGGCGCTGACCCGCCCCGGCCGGACCGGCCGGGCATGCGCGCGCCGCACGCCGTACCCCCCGCATCCACATCACACGAATCAAGAGATCGGGACTGAATGACCGCCAGCTACGCCGTGGTCGCCAAACCACCGTCCTCCCCGCACGGCACATCGGATGGACTGCTCAAGGAGCTCGCCGTAACGCTCGACGGGCTCGGCCAGATCCTGGACGCCGCCCTCGACGACCTCACGGTCGGCGAGACGGAACTCGCGCTGAACTCCCTAGGGCCCAAGGACCGTCAGGCCATCATGCGGGGCCTCGGCTTCCGCAAGGTCGAGCCGCGGCGATTCGGGCGCGTGCTCAGCGAGCAGGTGCTCAAGCGGTTGCAGCGGGTGGAGCCGACCCACCACAGGCATGCCGTGTCCCATCTAACCGCCCGGATCATGAACGACATCGATCATGAGGTCGCTGAGCACGGGGTCGCCGGCACGAGCCCCGGTCTCGTGGACCGCTGGGGCGCGTGCCTGCTCCGCCTGGCGCTCTTCTCTCACCTCCAGGCTTCGGCGCACGACGCCCGACTGCTCGTCTGGGCCGCGGAACGCGACTGGTTCGGCATGGAGGCGGACGAGGCGGCAGTGGCTGCGGTACTCAAGGCCGCTCAGCAGGTAATCGACGCGACTCCTGGGTTCGACCACCTCCCCGCGCTGGACGAGGACGCGGCGGCTCAGGAACCACAGCCGACCGCTGCGGTCCCGGCTCCCCGGCGGCCCGATCACGTCTCGACTCCGGAACTGGCCGAGTCCTCAGCGCAGCAGGGAGAGCAGCTCCATGGCGAGGGGTGCTCCCTAGACGATCTGGCCTTGGCCGAGGAGGACCTCAAGCACGTCGTCGAGGAGGCACGGGGCGCCGCCAAACGCGTGCGCGCCGCGCTGCTTGACGGGTGCCCGCCCACCGACACAGATTTGGTGCCGCTCGCTACCGTCGCGCCGGCGTTCACCCACGTGCGGGGCGTCCTCTCCGCACTCGGCGTCACCGGGGTCACCGATCGCCTCACCGATGTCCTGACGTCGATCGACGAGGTTCGTGCACGCGTCGAACGGACGGAGAAGAACGCCGAGGCCCGTCACGTGGTGGAGACGGTAACGGCCCTAGGCTGCTCTCCGGGCAGTGCGGTGGCCGCGGTGATCGCGGACGCCAGGCAGAGCGCGGAGGCACTGCTCGCGAAGCAGGAGTGGGACGAACAGGACGAAGCGTGCGCACATATTCTCACGCTGCTGGTGCGCCTCGCTGGCATGAAGGACCGGTCCGACGCACAGCAGGAGATCATCGAGCTCCAACAGCAGTTGTCGGTCGCACATCCGCCGTACGCTGTGGCCGCCGTCCTGTACCAGCAGATCACGCTGACCGAGCACAGGACGCCCCGCCCCGACACGGCCGCTGCCCCGCAGGGCGAGGAATCCGCCGAGGTTCCCGAGGCGCCGGAACGGGCCGTATCCCCGGAGGCGGTCGCCACCGCGCAGGCTGACACCGGCGTGCCTGAGACGCAGGACCACAGCACCGCCGATTCCGTCCCGGCCGAGCGACCTCCCCGGTCCGCCGACACCGCCGAGCAGAAGCCGGCGCCGGAACGGCGGGTCTTCGCTGCTACCGCAGTGACCCCGGCCGTCGACACCACCACGGATGCAGCCGACGGCACGGGAACGAAGGGCATCGAACCCGTCCTCGCCCGGCTCATCGCCGAGAAGCGCTTCGGGCTTGCCGCCCACCTGTCGCAGGCCGCCGACCGCCCGGACACCGAGTCCGCGGTCCTTCGCCTGGCCGCCGCGGCGACACTGCTGCACTCCAGGACCGGCCGAGCGGCTCAGGTTATCGAGGAGGCGCTACACGAGTGGGAGGCCCGTAAGGAGAGCGACAGCGACGCGCTCTCCCTGCTCCTGCTGCCCACGCTGGTCCGGGCAGCCCTCGTGACGGGCGCACCCGTGGTCGGTGCGCAGCTGAGGGCGCTCACTCCGCAACTGCCCGATGCCCTGCACGAGGTGGCCGCCACGGTGGCTGAACGTGCATTGCAGGGCGCACTGCTCATCGCGCCGCCCCATGCCGTTGTCGCCGATGTCTCCCACACCGAGGGCGAGCTGCGCGCGGCCGTGGACGCCTGCCAGGCTTTGCTCACCGTACCTCGGTTGCGTTTCCAACGGGCCAGCGCCATGGTGCAGCGCTGGCTGGCGCCGACCGGCCCGCTCGGCAGCGTGCTGACTGCCATCGTGGCCGCGGCCCCGGACGCCGAGTACCTGGCCGACGAGCTGCTGGAGAAACTCGTCCGCCGAGCTCAGGTCGAGGCGGCGATCGACGAGATGGACGCTGTGCTGCGTGGGCCGGGCGGTCGTGGCATCCAGGGGTCGGGCCGCAACAACGTCCGCCACTGCCTCGAGCGCGTCCGGGACGCCGTACGACAGTGGCGTGCGGTCAAGCGCGACCTGGAAGCAGGACGTGCGGAGGAGAACGTATGGGCGTTCCAAACCGTCGCATCCCTGCGCCTCTCCCTCCTTGGCCTGCGCGAACGGGTCGCCGACGACCTCACCGCGGCCGAACGCAGCTCCGATGTCCTGGCGAAAGCCACTGCCTACGTGGCGCGGGACCTGTTTGCCGAGGTGTTCGACGGGCTGGATGTGAACAGTCGACCGGTCGAGACGGGAGCCGAGCCGGACGTTCAGACGGTTCTGGACGCCGAGCTCCACAAGGCGGAGCCGGCCGTGCCGGGCGAGAAGCCGACCTTGCACGGCTTGCTGAAGGCAGTGGACCGAACCTGGGACGACGCGATCGAGCAGCAGCTCGCCCATGAATAATTAGGCGTGATGCACACGATCTAGTATGTTGCTGA
>NZ_JBNNJZ010000588.1:0-4852 GCF_050270335.1 Streptomyces sp. NPDC059900 | reverse complement strand
AGACTTCCTGCACACCTACAACTACCACCGCTGCCACACCGCACTCGGCGGCCACCCACCGATCAGCCGCGTGAACAACGCTGCGGGTCAATACAGCTAGCTCTTGCGGTGCCCTATCAGCCGGGGCTTCGGTTCCAGGCCGTCCAGGCCGTGCCAGGCCAGATTGACCAGGTGGGCGGCGACCTCCGCCTTCTTCGGCTTGCGGACGTCCAGCCACCACTGGCCCGTGAGGGCGACCATGCCGACCAGGGCCTGCGCGTACAGCGGGGCCAGCTTCTGGTCGAAGCCCCGCGTCTTGAACTCCTGGCCCAGAATGTCCTCCACCTGCGTCGCGATGTCGGAGATCAGCGAGGCGAAGGTGCCCGTCGACTGCGCCACCGGCGAATCGCGGACCAGGATGCGAAAGCCGTCCGTGTACGTCTCGATGTAGTCCAGGAGAGCGAACGCCGCCTGTTCCAGGAGCTCACGCGGATGCCCCGCGGTCAGCGCCCCCGTCACACCGTCGAGCAGCGCCCGCATCTCGCGGTCCACCACCACCGCGTACAGGCCCTCCTTGCCGCCGAAGTGCTCGTACACGACGGGCTTGGAGACGCCGGCCTTCGCCGCGATCTCCTCCACCGACGTGCCCTCGAAGCCCTTGGCGGCGAAGAGCGTGCGGCCGATGTCCAGCAACTGCTCCCGGCGCTCGGCACCCGTCATCCGCGTCCGGCGCGCACGCCGGGGCTGCTTCTCTTTGCTGCTGGCAGGGCTGGGATTACTGGAGTCGGTCGCCACGTCGTCAATCATGCCGCGCCGACGGTCTTCGGCTTCCGGCGGGAGTCGATACGGGACTCCGAAGGCCAGCGCACGTCCGTCGCCCAGCCCAGCTGCTCGCACCAGCGGATGATCCGGGCGGACGAGTCGACCTGGCCCCGCAGCACACCGTGCCGCGCCGACGTCGGGTCGGCGTGGTGGAGGTTGTGCCAGGACTCGCCGCAGGACAGGACCGCGAGCCACCACACATTGCCCGAACGGTCACGCGACTTGAAGGGCCGCTTGCCCACCGCGTGACAGATCGAGTTGATCGACCACGTGACGTGGTGCAGCAGCGCGACCCGGACCAGGGAACCCCAGAAGAACGCCGTGAAAGCGCCCCACCAGGACATCGTCACCAGGCCCCCGACCAGCGGCGGGATCGACAGCGAAACGATTGTCCAGAGCAGGAACTGGCGGGAGATCCGACGGAGCGCCGGGTCCTTGATCAGATCCGGCGCGTACTTCTCCTGCGGCGTCTGCTCCTCGTCGAACATCCAGCCGATGTGCGCCCACCACAGGCCCTTCATCAGCGCCGGAACCGTCTCGCCGAAGCGCCACGGCGAGTGCGGGTCGCCCTCCGCGTCCGAGAACTTGTGGTGCTTGCGGTGATCCGCCACCCAGCGGACCAGCGGGCCCTCCACCGCCATCGACCCCGCCACGGCGAGCGCGATCCGCAGCGGACGCTTCGCCTTGAAGGAACCGTGCGTGAAATACCGGTGGAAACCGATCGTGATGCCGTGGCAGCCCAGGTAGTACATGAACACCAGCAGGCCGAGATCCAGCCAGCTCACCCCCCACCCCCAGGCCAGCGGCACCGCCGCGACCAGGGCGACGAACGGAACGGCGATGAACGCGAGCAGCGCGAACTGCTCCACCGACCGCTTCTGCTCACCGCCCAGCGTCGCGGACTGGCCGGAGGGGGGCCCGGCGGTGTCGGTGGTCGGTCGCGAAGCGTCTTCGATCACATCGGTGGCTGAATACGCATCGGAAGATGTCGGCATGGGCACGTCCCCTGTGGGGTCGAGGGTTGAGGGTCACGACGCGAGTGCGGCGGGCACATGATCACGGGTCCCGCGTTAGCTACGGTCCCGTAACCTACGGCGACGTAAGTATGGCAGCGCGGAACCCCGCGGCAAGAGGCTGCGAGTCCGTGCCGCGATGTGACACCTATCCTTGGAAACGGTCGGACAGCGCGGTCCGCTCTCTATTTCCCCCGGAACGCGGATTTATATCCCGCCCGGGGCCCCTCCCAGACCTGACGTGCTTCAACACTGCAAGGAGCCGCACCTGTGAGCAGTGCCGACGACCAGACCACCACGGCCAGCACCGAGCTGCGCGCCGACATCCGCCGCCTCGGCGATCTCCTTGGCGAGACCCTCGTACGTCAGGAGGGCTCAGAGCTCCTCGAACTGGTCGAGAAGGTCCGCCGCCTGACGCGCGAGGACGGCGAGGCCGCAGCCCGCCTGCTCGGTGGCACCGAACTGGAGACCGCGGCCAAGCTGGTCCGCGCCTTCTCCACGTACTTCCACCTGGCGAACGTGACCGAGCAGGTCCACCGCGGACGCGAGCTGCGCGCCCGGCGTGCCGCCGAGGGCGGGCTCCTGACCCGTACCGCCGACCGGCTCAAGGACGCGGACCCCGAGCACCTGCGCCAGACCGTGGAGCACCTCAACGTGCGCCCCGTCTTCACCGCGCACCCCACCGAGGCCGCCCGCCGCTCCGTGCTCAACAAGCTGCGCCGCATCGCGGAGCTCCTGGAGACGCCGGTCATCGAGTCCGACCGGCGCCGCCACGACACCCGCCTCGCCGAGAGCATCGACCTGGTGTGGCAGACCGACGAGCTGCGCGTCGTCCGCCCGGAACCCGCCGACGAGGCACGCAACGCCATCTACTACCTGGACGAGCTGCACGCCGGCGCCGTCGGGGACGTACTGGAAGACCTCACCGCCGAGCTGGAGCGGGTCGGCGTCCAGCTCCCGGAAGGCACCCGGCCGCTCACCTTCGGCACCTGGATCGGCGGCGACCGCGACGGCAACCCGAACGTGACGCCCGCCGTCACCTGGGACGTCCTGATCCTCCAGCACGAGCACGGCATCAACGACGCCCTCGCCCTCGTCGACGAGCTGCGCGGCTTCCTGTCCAACTCCATCCGCTACACCGGAGCCACCGAGGAGCTCAAGGCGTCCCTCCAGCTCGACCTGGAGCGGCTGCCCGAGATCAGCCCCCGCTACAAGCGGCTGAACTCCGAGGAGCCCTACCGCCTCAAGGCCACCTGCATCCGGCAGAAGCTGGAGAACACCAAGGAGCGCCTCGCCCGCGGCACCGCCCACGAGGACGGCCGCGACTACCTCGGCACCGGCGAGCTCCTGCACGACCTCACCCTCGTCCAGACCTCGCTGCGCGAGCACAAGGGCGCCCTGTTCGCCGACGGCCGGATGAACCGCACCATCCGCACGCTCGCCGCGTTCGGCCTCCAGCTCGCCACCATGGACGTACGGGAGCACGCCGACGCCCACCACCACGCGCTCGGCCAGCTCTTCGACCGCCTGGGCGAGGAGTCCTGGCGTTACGTGGACATGCCGCGCGAGTACCGCCAGAAGCTGCTCGCCAAGGAGCTGCGCTCGCGCAGGCCGCTCGGCCCGTCCCCGGCCCCGCTCGACGCCGCGGGCGAGAAGACCCTCGGGGTCTTCCTCACCGTCAAGAAGGCCCTGGAGGTCTTCGGGCCCGAGGTCATCGAGTCCTACATCATCTCGATGTGCCAGGGCGCCGACGACGTCTTCGCGGCCTCCGTCCTGGCCCGCGAGGCCGGACTCATCGACCTGCACGCCGGCTGGGCGAAGATCGGCATCGTGCCGCTCCTGGAGACCACGGACGAGCTGCGCGCCGCCGACGTCATCCTCGACGAGATGCTCGCCGACCCGTCCTACCGCCGCCTCGTCGCCCTGCGCGGCGACGTCCAGGAGGTCATGCTCGGCTACTCCGACTCCTCCAAGTTCGGCGGCATCACCACCTCGCAGTGGGAGATCCACCGCGCCCAGCGGAGGTTGCGTGACGTCGCGCACCGCTACGGCGTGCGGCTTCGCCTCTTCCACGGCCGCGGCGGCACCGTCGGCCGCGGCGGCGGCCCCTCGCACGACGCGATCCTCGCGCAGCCGTGGGGCACGCTGGAGGGCGAGATCAAGGTGACCGAGCAGGGCGAGGTCATCTCCGACAAGTACCTCGTGCCGTCCTTGGCCAGGGAGAACCTCGAACTGACGGTGGCCGCGACCTTGCAGGCCTCCGCCCTGCACACGGCTCCCCGGCAGTCCGACGAGGCCCTCGCCCGCTGGGACGCCGCCATGGACGTGGTGAGCGACGCGGCCCACACCGCCTACCGCAAGCTCGTCGAGGACCCGGACCTGCCCTCGTACTTCCTCGCGTCGACGCCGGTGGACCAGCTTGCCGAGCTCCACCTGGGCTCGCGTCCCTCGCGCCGCCCCGGCTCGGGCGTCTCCCTCGACGGCCTGCGCGCCATCCCGTGGGTCTTCGGCTGGACCCAGTCGCGGCAGATCGTGCCGGGCTGGTTCGGCGTCGGATCCGGCCTCAAGGCGCTGCGCGAGGCCGGTCTGGACACCGTGCTCGGCGAGATGCAGGAGCACTGGCACTTCTTCCGGAACTTCCTCTCGAACGTCGAGATGACGCTCGCGAAGACGGACCTGCGCATCGCCCGCCACTACGTCGACACGCTCGTCCCCGACGAGCTGAAGCACGTCTTCGACGTGATCGAGGCGGAGCACGCGCTCACCGTCCAGGAAGTCCTGCGGATCACCGGCGGCACGGAGCTGCTCGACAGCAACCCGGAGCTCCAGCAGACCTTCGGCATCCGTGACGCCTACCTGGACCCGATCTCGTACCTCCAGGTCGCGCTCCTCAAGCGCCAGCGCGACGCGGCGGCCGCGGACGAGGAAGCGGACCCCTTGCTGGGCCGCGCCCTTCTCCTCACCGTCAACGGCGTGGCGGCGGGCCTGCGCAACACCGGCTGATCTCCACGGGTCGGGGGGGGCGGGGGGCCGGGACC
>NZ_JBNNJZ010000587.1:0-4854 GCF_050270335.1 Streptomyces sp. NPDC059900 | reverse complement strand
TCGCGATACTGCTCCAGCAGGAACGTCACACCGTGCTGATCGTGACCCTGAACGGCGGTATCGCCTGGGTCATGTACGGAGCCCTCGCGCAGACGTCCATCGAGCTCTCGCCGGTCGCGGCGACGGCCATCGCGGCCGGGCTCGTGGGCCTGTTCGGGCAGCTGTTCTCGCGCTACCGCTTCGCTTCTTCGCTGCCGTACGTCACGGCGGCCATCGGCCCGCTGCTGCCCGGTAGCGCGACGTACTTCGGGCTGCTCGCCCTGGCCCAGAACGACATGACCACGGGCCTCAACTCGCTCACCAAGGCGGCGGCGACGGCGCTGGCCATCGCGATCGGCGTGAACCTGGGCAGCGAGGTCTCGCGCCTGATCCTCAAGGTGCCGGGCGCCACCTCCGCGGCGAATCGCCGTGCGGCGAAGCGGACGCGAGGATTCTGACCGGAGGCCCGGTCGGCCCCGTCGGGGGCTTCGCCCCCGGACCCCCAGTCCTCAGACGCCGGACGGCTGATTTCCCTATCGCTTGGCGTGCCGGCCGCGCGACGACGGGGCCGCTCCGGGGGTCTCGCCCTCGGCGGCTGCCGCCTTCTTGGACTTGCTGCGGGCCCGCAGGAACTCGATCGCGATCGGGACCACCGAGATCAGGACGATCAGGATGAGGATCGCCTCGATGTTCTTGTGCACGAAGTCGATCTTGCCGAGCCATGCGCCGAGCATCGTGACGCCGGCGCCCCAGAGGATGCCGCCGATGATGTTGAACGTGATGAACGAGCGGTACCGCATGCCGCTGACGCCGGCGATGATCGGCGTGAACGTCCGCACGATCGGCACGAAGCGGGCCAGGACCAGGGACTTGGGGCCGTACTTCTCGAAGAACTCGTGCGCCTTGACCACGTTCTCCTGCTTGAACAGCTTGGAGTCCGGGCGGTTGAAGAGCGCGGGGCCGACCTTCTTGCCGAAGAGATAGCCCGCCTGGTCGCCGAGGATCGCGGCGATGCAGATGAGCACGATGCAGAGCCAGAGCGGGAAGTCCAGCTGGTTCGTCGTGATCAGCAGGCCCGTCGTGAACAGCAGCGAGTCACCGGGCAGGAAGAAGCCGATGAGCAGGCCCGACTCGGCGAAGACGATCGCGAGCAGACCCCAGACCCCGAACGTGTTCAGGAGGTAATCCGGGTCCAGCCAGCTTGGTCCGAGCGCAAGCGTCGTCACGGTTCCGGGCTCCTGAGTGTGAGAGGGCGATGCGGCGGGGACGGCCGCCCAAAGCTATCAACGCGAGGTGACGCGCCCAGGTTCCAGTCTTCTTCCCAGGGTGCACTGTGCGTGACCTGAGACAAAGCTGTGTGCCGGGAGCACCGGGGATCCGGGCGGCCGGAAGGGAGATCCGGGCGGCCGGTAGTTCGCGTACAACAGGTTATCGGTGCGGTCCGGGGGCGCCGTGATCGCCCGACCGGACCGCAGAACGTGCCCCCTGATCAGCTGTTCCGTACCGCGTTCGCCAGGATCGCGTCCCGCATGTAGACGGCGAGCCCCGGCCGGATGGCCTCGTAGACGGCCTCGAAACGCTCGTCCGCCACGTACATCTCCCCGAGGCAGGTGTGGAACTCGTGCGAGCACGCGTAGTGGGAGCGCGTGATGAAGCGGCGGTGTTCCTCCGCGACGTCCATCGCCTCCCCGGAGTCGGCGGGCAGACCGGCGGCGAGCAGGTCGCCCATGCGCGCGTGCACCGCGTTGAGCTCGTCGTTGATCCGCTTCCAGTCCTCCTTGGTGTACGAGGCGGCCTTGCGCTGCGACTCCTTGTAGGCGTCGGTGTGGCCCCAGCGCCGCTCCACCTCGTCCGCGTACTGCTCCGGGTCGTGGTCCCCGAAGACCTCGAACTTCTCCTCGGGCGTGAGGTTGATGCCCATCTTCTTCGCCTCCATGGCTGTCTCGATGGCGGCGGCCATCTCCTGGAGCCTGGTGATCCGGCCGGTGAGCAGCGCGTGCTGCCTGCGCAGGTGCTCGCGCGGATCCGCGTCCGGGTCGTCCAGGAGTGCCGCCACCTCGTCGAGCGGGAAGCCGAGCTCCCGGTAGAACAGGATCTGCTGGAGCCGGTCCAGGTCTGCGTCGCTGTAGCGCCGGTGGCCCGCATGGCTGCGCCCGCCCGGCACGAGCAGGCCGATCTCGTCGTAGTGGTGCAGCGTGCGCACCGTCACTCCGGCGAAACCGGCGATCTGTCCCACGGAGTAGCTCATTGGTTCCGCCCTCTCTGTGTACGAGTTCCAGCCTGAGTCCTCACGTCACGTGAGGTGCAAGTGCAGACCCGGGCGGTCGGCCATATTCTCGCCAGCAGGTGACAAACAGGGACACCACACCTCAGCCCGAGGAGACCGCCCATGCCGCGCCAGCACCCGGGCCCCGGCCCCGAGCAGCCCGCCAAGCGCACCCTCTCGGTGAACCCCTTCTACGGAGAGGCCGACCCGGTCGGCGGGATGTCCGAGGCCCCGCCCAAGCACCGCCTGCCGGACAATCCCCTGCCGCCCGCGACCGCCTACCAGCTGGTGCACGACGAGCTGATGCTGGACGGCAACTCCCGCCTCAACCTCGCGACCTTCGTCACGACGTGGATGGAGCCGCAGGCCGGCGTCCTGATGGGCGAGTGCCGGGACAAGAACATGATCGACAAGGACGAGTACCCGCACACCGCCGAGCTGGAGCGGCGCTGCGTGGCCATGCTCGCCGATCTGTGGCACGCGCCGGAGCCCTCGCTCGCCGTCGGCTGCTCGACGACCGGGTCGAGCGAGGCGTGCATGCTCGCCGGGATGGCGCTCAAGCGCCGCTGGGCCACGGCCGAGCGGAACGCCGAGCGCTATCCGTCGCCCACCGCGCGCCCCAACCTCGTCATGGGCGTCAACGTCCAGGTCTGCTGGGAGAAGTTCTGCAACTTCTGGGAGGTCGAGGCGCGCCAGGTCCCCATGGAGGGCGACCGCTTCCACCTCGATCCGGAGGCCGCGGCCGAGCTCTGCGACGAGAACACGATCGGGGTCGTGGCCGTGCTCGGCTCCACCTTCGACGGGTCGTACGAGCCGGTCGCGGAGCTCTGCGCGGCCCTCGACACCCTTCAGGAGCGCACCGGGCTCGACATCCCCGTGCACGTCGACGGGGCGTCCGGCGCGATGGTGGCGCCCTTCCTGGACGAGGACCTGGAGTGGGACTTCCGGCTGCCGCGGGTGGCGTCGATCAACACGTCGGGCCACAAGTACGGCCTGGTCTATCCGGGTGTCGGCTGGGCCCTGTGGCGCGACGCGGACGCGCTGCCGGAGGAACTGGTCTTCCGGGTGAACTACCTCGGCGGTGACATGCCGACGTTCGCGCTGAACTTCTCCCGCCCCGGAGCACAGGTCGTCGCGCAGTACTACACGTTCCTGCGCCTGGGCCGCGAGGGCTACCGCGCCGTCCAGCAGGCGGCGCGCACCGTCGCCACGGGGCTCGCGGAACGCATCGAGGCACTCGGCGACTTCCGGCTGCTGACCCGGGGCGACGAGCTGCCGGTGTTCGCCTTCACGACCCTGGACGACGTGAAGGCGTACGACGTCTTCGACGTGTCCCGGCGGCTTCGCGAGCGCGGCTGGCTGGTGCCCGCGTACACCTTCCCGGCCCACCGCGAGGATCTGGCGGTGCTCCGCGTGGTCTGCCGCAACGGCTTCACGGCCGACCTCGCGGAGCTCTTCCTGGCGGATCTGAGCGACCTGGTGCCCGAACTGCGCCACCAGCCGCATCCCCTGACGCGGGACAAGGACGCGGCGACGGGGTTCCACCACTAGGCGGGGTTCCACCACTAGGCGCACCCGGCGTCAGTACTTACTGAGACTCGCCGAGACGTGCCGAGCGCGGCGCACGCCTACTTGCTGAGCGCGCCGAACCTCCGTACCGCCAGCGGCATGAACACCCCGACGAGCACGACGGGCCACACCACGGCAAGCAGGCCCGCGTGCTCGGCGGCCCATGAAGTGCCCGTCACTCCGGGGTCGTTGCCGAACAGATCGCGGACCGCGGTGGCCGTCGCCGACATCGGGTTCCACTCGACGGCGGCGCCGAGCCACCCCGGCATGTTCTGCGGGACCGTGAAGGCGTTGGAGAGGAAGCCCACCGGCCAGACCAGGATCTGCACGGCCATGACCAGCTCCGGCTTGCCCGCGACCATCGCCAGGTGGATGCCGATCCACAGCATCGCGAACCGCAGCAGGAGCAGCAGCCCGACCGCGCCGAGCGCGGCGCCGGACGAGCCGTGCCAGCGCCAGCCGATCGCGAGCCCGACGCCGATCATGACGACCAGCGAGGCGAACGACTGGAGCATGTCCGCGACCGAACGCCCGACCAGGACCGCCCCGTTGGTCATCGGCATGGCCCGGAAACGGTCGATCACTCCCTTGTTGAGGTCCTGCGTGACCGCGACCATCGTGGCGTCGAGGCCGAAGGCCATGGTCAGCGCGAACATGCCGGGCACCAGGAACTCGGCGTAGTCGCCCGCGATGCCCTTTCCGCCGCCGATCAGGTAGTTGAACATCAGCAGCAGCATCACCGGGAAGACCAGGCCGACGAGCACCTGTACGGGCTGCCGCGCCCAGTGCGCGAGTTCGCGCCGCGTCATGGTCCAGGAGTCGACGGCGACCCATTTGGCAGGGGAGCCGCCCGCCGCCGGTGCGCGGCCCGGCCGCGTGATCGTCGTCGTGCTCACACCGTCTCCTTCGTGCGTTCCCCGGCCCCGGCGTCCTCCGCAGGGCCCGTCAGGCGCAGGAACACCTCGTCCAGGGTCGGCCTGCGCACCGCGATGTCCTCCGCGTCCACACCCGCGTCCTGAAGCGCCCGCACGGTCTCGGTG
>NZ_JBNNJZ010000586.1:0-4869 GCF_050270335.1 Streptomyces sp. NPDC059900 | reverse complement strand
CGCTCAGGTTCTTGTCCTTGGTCTTGCCGGCTTCCTCGATGGTGTCCGAGAGCGCCTCTTTGAGCTCCTTGAAGAGCTCCATCTGGTCGCCGAGGAGCTTGTCGATCGACTCGGCCGCGGCGCGCACCCCCTCGATCAGCTTCGGTCCCGAGACCAGCGGCTCGGAGACCATCTTGCCGATGCGCAGCAGTTGTTGGTTCTGGTCGAGGTTGTCGGCGGTGGTGTGCCCGTCGATGAGCTGGCCGAGCGGACGGATGGAGGATCCGTCGCCCTCCTCGCGGTGCTTCTTCGCGGCGGTGTAGACCGGCTGCACCTCGTTGTCCCGGAAGTTCTCCATCTGCTTGAGATCGAAATGCTTGACGTCGGCTTTCTCACCAGCCATGGGACGTTCTCCTGCTGCTCGGTGCCGGACGGGGACACGAGGTGATCCGGCGGTCGCGCCGCGGACGGGCGACCGCCGGACCGGGTGCGGGCCCTCGTGCCGAGTGGGCGGTCAAGGACTAACGGGCGCGCACACTGCCCCAGTTGTCGGCGCTCTTGCGCTCGTCACGGGAGTGGTTGTCGTGGATGGACCGGATCAGCTCGCCGTTGTCGCCGAGGAGCCGGGCCATGTTCTTGGTGGCCTGGTCCCACTGGGCCTGGACCTCACGGTACTTCTCCTGGTCCGCGCCCTCCCAGGAGGTCACGAGCGGCTTCAGCTCGTCCTCCAGGTTGTTGAGGGTGTTGATGATCAGCTGGGTCTGCTCGGTCAGCTCCTCGATGGCCTGCTGGACCTTGGGATACTGCAGATCGATGATGCCTTCGGACATGACGTCTCCTCTGGAAGGCCGGGCGCCGGGCCCGGGAAGCTCACGAAGTCCGGCCGTACACGGGGGGCGGCCGGTGCCGCGGTGGGGGTCAGCTCAGCGCTTCGAAGACGCCTTGGCTGGTCTTGCTGTTGAGAACCTCGGTCAGGTCCTGGTTCTCCTTCGCCAGGCGGTTGGCGGAGGTCACGTTCTCCTGGAGCGCGTCGATCATCGTGCTGATCTGGACGACGACCTTCTGTGCCTCGGTGTTCCAGCTGCGGAAGAGCTTCAGGAGGGCCTGGCCCTCGTCACCGCCGACGCCCGAACGCGCGGCGATCTCGGCGACGTTGTTCTGCACCTTCTCGACCTGGTCGCGGGCCGTCTCCAGAGAGGAGACGCCTCCCAGGCCCTTGGCATAGTCCGCTTTCCTTGCGGCGCTGTCCGCCATGACGCACTCCTTTCGTCCAGGTGCGTTCATCGCACCGTTCCCGCTGAGGCTAGAGAGAACCCAGTGTTCCGCGCAACGCGAGTGGGGAAGATCTGAGCATCGGCGGACCAGTTGAATTCAGCCGTGTGGCAACGGAGTTGTCCAAGGATTGCAGCGGGATGAACAGATAGCCCTGGCCGGACCTGGATTGGCGAAGCCACCGGCGGACCGACGGCTCGTGATACGGGCAAAAAGCGGGCACCGGGAGCCGCCGAACGGTCACGTGGATGGTCGATTTCGGCGACATCCACGGGATTACGCGGGCACGGCTGCCCGGAATATTTGAGCTTCCCCTGAGAGTTCGCTCGCCTATCCGGCAGCGCGTCGGCGTCACGGCGGCACCGAATTCACAGCCCCGCGCCACATTCCCCTCGACCTTTTCCCCGCTATCGCCCCTTTCCTTTCGTTCGGGCCCCTATGCGCCTCTTGCCGGAATCAACGTTCCGGTTCAGTCCCGCGACGCCGTGCCAGCCTTGCCCGCACCGGCGTCCCCGCCGTCCTTCCCGTCCTGCCCCGATCGGCCGGATTCACCGCAGTCCGGAGCGGTGACCTTGGGTTTCGCCGCGCCGGACGCGACGACCGGATCGAGGTCCGCGCCGGTCGGGAAGGACGCGAGCAGCGGTGCCGGGACCGAGTCGATGTCCCCGGCGCCGTACCCGAGCGCCGCCAGCGAATTCTTGTCCGGGACGCGGTACTTCACGCCGTTGTCCGCGACCAGGTAGGTGGTGCCGCCGTGCGCGGCGCCGCTCGCGTGCAGGGCCCTGACCAGGGCGCCGCGACCGGGGCGTACGACGGTGGCGTCGGTGGGGACGCAGGCCGGGCTCAGCGGCTGCGCGGCGGCGTCCGCCACCGCGACCGGGGCGAGCCGGGTCAGCGGGACCAGGACCGAACGGATCCGGGCGCCGCCGTCGCCGCCGTCCACCTGCGCACAGAGCGCGGTGCCGCGCGCCGCGCTCTGCGGGGTCGGCGGCGCGTCCGGCAGTTCCGCGGACGCGTCCGGGCCCGGGTTCTTCGCCCGGTGCTCGCGCAGCACGGCCGCGCCGACCGTGCGCACCTCGGGCGACTTCCCCTGGTAGGCGTCCTTCTGGGTGGCCGGGTCGCCGAGCACCAGGGCCGCGCCGAGCCGGGTCAGCGGCACCGTGCCGTCCTTGCGCAGCAGGTGGTAGGTGCTGCCGCCGCCGGGCACGACGACCTTGAAGACCTGGCCGATCCGGCTGTCCCGGCCCTCGATCTCGGGGCCGGCACCGCCGCGGCCGGGCACCTTGGGCGGGCTCAGGGCGGGGCCGGGAGCCAGAGCGTCGAGGAAGGCCGCGGAGACCGGCATGGGCTCCTTGGAGCCGTAGCCCAGCGCGTTGCGGGCGTCGGACGCGCGGTCCAGGGCCAGCCTGCTGCCGCGCCACACCAGGTATTCGGTGCCGTCGGGGCCGCGTACGAGCACCCCGCGGTCGCTGTCGACGTCCCGGGAGTCCAGCGGCGCCCCGGCCACGATGCTGGTGGCCCCCGGCTTGTTCACCCCGGTGTCCGTCACGGCGCCGGTGGTGTCGGGCAGCGCGCCGCCGGCCCCGGTGACGCACATGTGCCAGGCCCCGGAGTCGAGTTCGCCGGGCCCCGGCACGGTGTCGGGCAGGCCGGGTATGCCGACCGGGCTGCCCACCGGGACGTCCTTGAGCGAGGCGGTGCGGACGTCGACGGCCGCCAGGTCCGCGCCTCCGACCAGCCGCGCCGACGCGTAGTTGCGCACCGGGTGCAGGACGCCGTCGGTGTCCGTCCACAGATAGCGGGCGCCGGTGTCGCTGTTGACCACCAGGTGTTTTCCGTCGCGCCAGGCGTCGTTGCCGCCGGGGCGCAGCAGCCCGTACACGACGGTTCCCGCGCCGATCAGGACGGTCACGAGGACGCCGAAGATCACGCCGCGTGTGGTGCGCCCCAGCGGGCTCTCCGGGGCGTCGGGGTCGGCCGTGAGCAGGCCCGAACTGAGTCTGCCCATCATGAAACTGTGGGCGTGTACCTGGTCTCGTTTGGACTGCACGGCCTCTCCTACGACTCCTTGTCCGTGTCCCGGCGGGCGGGTTCCCTACCCCGGCGGGCAGCTGCCCGGGGGCTTGCCGGTGGGCGGGTGTGCTCAGCCGAACAGGCCGCGCAGCCAGCCGAAGAGCCCCGCCACCCAGCAGCTGAGCGGCAGCAGCGCCACGGCGAAGAGGGTGTGCGCCAGCTCCCCCGCACGGCCCCAGTACGGCAGCATCCGGCGTCCTGGCACCGTCCAGGCGGCGACGACGAGTCCGGCGGCCGCGGCGAACAGCACCGCGAAGACCACCAGGCGGCCGGTGCCGTCGCTGTCCACCGCCCAGGCGCGGGCGAGCAGCAGCAGGCCCCAGACGCCGGGGACGGCCAGGGTGAGGCGCTGCCCGATGTGGACGAGGCCGCGGCAGTGCAGGAGCAGCAGCAGGCTCAGCACGAGGGAGACCAGGACCGCGGGCAGGCCGGGGCGGTGGGTGAGGACGATCAGGGCGGCAGCGGCGATGGTGCCGGTGGCGGCGAACAGCGCGGTGACCCAGCGTCCGGCGAGCTCGGTGCGCTGGGCGACCTCGTCGCCCGCGTACGGGTCAATGCCTTCCTGCAACTGGCCCGCGGTGGACGGCAGGGCGGGCAAGCGCAGGCCGGCCAGTTTGAAGGCGAAGGGGGCCACGGCTCCGGCGGCGAGCGTGACGAACGCCGCCACCAGCGCCACCGCGGCCGGGGCGCCCAGGCCGCTGTAGCCCATCAGGGCGCCGGCGATCGCGGTCGCCACCGACACCAGGGCGGTGGCGAGGAGGGCGGGGGCGCCGACCGCGGTGGCGGCAAGGGCCAGGACCGCGCCGCCCGCGCCCGCCGCGCCCGCGGCCAGCAGCCGTGCCCCGGCGACCTGCACGGCGTCCGGGCCGCTCAGGTCGCCGCCGGGCAGCAGCCAGCCGGCCAGGGCCAGGCAGGGGGCGACGAGGAGGCCGAGCGCGGTCGCGGAGAGGCGGTCGCCGACCGCGCGGCTCGCCGATCCGGCGCCCGCGAGCAGCAGCAGCCCGGCCACGGCGGCGCAGGCGGCCTGCCGGGAGCCGGAGTCGGTGACGCCGGGCCAGAGCACCAGCACGAGGGCGGCCGCCACGGTCGCCACCGCGGTGCCCACCAAGAGCCCGCGGGCCGCTCCGGCATGCCAGGTGTGCAGCTTGCGGCCCGCGGTGTCGGCTATCCCGTCCACCAGGTCGTCAAGGCGTGCCTCGGGCAGCGCCTCGGTGTGCGGGCGCAGGTAGAGCACGTCTCCGTCGGCGAGCCCGGCGCGGGCCAGGGTGGCCTCCTCGTCGAGCGGTGCGTCGCCCAGGCGCTGCAACACCCAGCCGGCGTGGTCGAGCCCTGCCTCCTCGGCCTCCTCGCCGACGTAGCGCAGCAGCGTGGGCAGGAGGTCGGCGACCGGCACATCGGCGGGCACGGCCAGATCGACGGACACGCTCGGCGCACGTACGGTCAGGCGGCACAGTTCGGCCACCGCACTGTCGGTCATCAGCTGAACTCTCGTCTTCCGTGGTGGCTTTGCCGGGAGGACTTCCCCGGGAGTGAGGACGCGCGAAT
>NZ_JBNNJZ010000585.1:0-4872 GCF_050270335.1 Streptomyces sp. NPDC059900 | reverse complement strand
CGACGGAGGCCCCGGTGGAATCCGCGGCGGGAGAGGCCGCGCCCCCAGGGCCCCCGGGGCCCTCACGGCCCTCGCGCGGCGCCCGCCTGAAGGCCCCCTCGTACGGTGTGCTCGGCGGTTTCACCACGATGGTCGCCAACGCGGGCGGCCCGGTCATGTCGATGTACCTGCTGTCCGCGGGCTTCCGGAAGCTGAGCTTCCTGGGGACGTCGGCGTGGTTCTTCCTCATCGTCAACACGTCCAAGGTGCCGTTCAGCGTGGGCCTCGGCCTGATCGACCGGCACTCGCTGCTGCTCGACGCGGCGCTCGTGCTCTTCGTCGTGCCGGGCGCCCTCATCGGCAAGGCCGCCGTGCACCGCATCAACCAGCGTCTCTTCGAGCAGCTGGTGATCGGCGCGACGATCCTCGGCGGACTCCAGCTGCTGCTGCGCTGAGGGCGGGACCTGTTGCTGCGCCGAGGGCGGGACGCGGTCGGCCTACGCCTTGCTCAGCGAGGCCGGCTGCCTGGCCTCGGGTGAAAGGCCGTGCTCCAGATCCTCGACGAGGAGCCGCTTGGCGATCGCGTCGACGGCCTTGACGAGATCCTCGTCCGCGGGCCGGCCGCTGTCCTTCTCCACCTGCTCGCCCAGCCACTTCGCCCACGCCTTGCCGATCACGTCGGCCTCTCGTTCACCTGCCGGAGTGTGCGAGAAGAGCAGGCCGGAGCGGGTGAGGAAGCCCTCCTCGACCATGCGGTCGAAGACCGGCACCAGGACTTCGGACGGCAGCTGACGCCGCGCCGCGATCAGCCCCAAACTGGCATGACCGACCATCCGGTCGAAGAGCGAGACCTGCATGACGGCCCACGCCCCGGCGATGTCGAGCCGGGTGTCGGAATCGCGGATGACACGGCGCGCGGTGTCCATACCGGTACTGCGGATGATGTTCCCGACCGCCAGTTCGAGCACCCGGTCCGGACTGCCGCCCGACGACGGGGACGCGAAGCCCTCGCCCATGTCGGACGAACTCATCCGCGCACTGTCCCGCAGCCGCACCTGCTTGAGGAAGAGAGCCACCACGAACCCGAGCAGCGCCACGGGCACCGTCCACAGGAACACGGTGTGCAGCGTGTCGGCGTACGCCTCGATGACGGGCGCCGCGGCTTCAGGGGGAAGGCCGTGCAGCCCTTGCGGACTCTGCGCGGCCTTGGCCGCCACCGCCGGATCCACGTTCCCGGCCCTGGCGGCCTCGGCGACCCCGTCCGCGAGGTTCGGCTTCAGGGTGTTGGCATAGATGGTCCCGAACACGGCGGTGCCGAAGGAACTGCCGAGCGTACGGAAGAAGGTGACTCCGGAGGTCGCCGTGCCCAGGTCCGCGTACTCGACGGTGTTCTGCACGGCGATCGTCAGGACCTGCATGCAGAGCCCGATACCGGTACCGAGGACGAACATGTACAGCGATTCGAGCCAGGTACTGGTCTCGCTGCCCATGAGGGAGAGCAGATAGAGCCCGAGCGCCATGACCAGCGCACCCACGATGGGAAAGATCCGGTACTTCCCGGTCTTGCTCACCACATTGCCGCTGAAGATGGAGGCGATGAGCAGCCCGATCACCATGGGCAGCGTCCGCACGCCCGAGATGGTGGCCGAGTCCCCGTCCACGTACTGCAGATAGGTCGGCAGGAACGTCATCGCGCCCAGCATGGCGAAACCGACGATGAAGCTGAGGATCGAGCAGACCGTGAAGACGGGGTTGGCGAACAGGCGCATCGGCAGCATCGGTTCGGCGGCCCGCGTCTCGACCACGCAGAACAGCGCGAGCGCGATCGCACCGCCGACGAACAGCGCGATGATGGTGCCCGACCCCCACGCGTACTGGTTGCCGCCCCAACTCGTCGCCAGAATGAGCGCGCTGGCGCCGATCGCGACGAACGCGATGCCCAGATAGTCGATGACGGGCCGCACCGCCGACTTCACGACGGGGATGTTCCGCGCCGCGGCGATCACCACGACGATCGCGATGGGAACATTGACGTAGAAGGCCCAGCGCCAGGTCAGATGGTCCGTGAAGAGCCCGCCGAGCAACGGCCCGATGACGGTCGACACTCCGAAAACGGCCCCGATCGCACCTTGGTACTTCCCGCGCTCGCGCAACGGGATCACATCGGCGATCAACGCCATCGAGGTCACCATGAGCCCGCCCGCGCCGATGCCCTGCAAGGCGCGCCAGGCGATGAGCAGCGTCATGTTCGTCGACAGACCGCACAGGAACGAGCCGGTGATGAAGACGATCGCCGAAACCTGAAAGACGATCTTCCGCCCGAAGAGATCACCGAACTTTCCGACGAGCACCGTGGCGACGGTCTCCGCGAGCAGATACGACGTCACGACCCACGACATGTGCTCGGCGCCGCCCAGATCCGCCACGATCGTGGGCAGCGCGGTGCCCACGATGGTCTGGTCGAGCGCGGCGAGCAGCATCCCCAGCATGATCGTCACGAAGACGATGTTCCGGCGGCGCTTGTCGAGGACGGGCGGCCCCTGAGCTGGGGCCTCGGCGGCAGGCTCGGCGGTGGTGGTCACAGGCTCACCCTCACACCGGGCGTGCGCCTGTGCATGCGGGGCCGGTCCGGTCCGGTGAAAGGGAGAGGGACGTGTGCTTACTCCGGGTGGCGGCGCAGAAGATAGGTATCCATGATCCACCCCTTGCGCTCACGTGCCTCGGCCCGGAGGGCTTCGATGCGGGGAGCGGCTTCGTCGAGCGGCCCGGAGACAAGGATCTCGTCGTCGGTCCCGACATAGGCCCCCCAGTAGATGTAAATGCCACCCCCACCCTCATCCCCGCCCGGGTAATGCCGGAAGGCCTGCCGGGCATCGAGCATGACCACGACATCATCGACCCCTTCGGGGAACCCGGCGTCGGCGAGGCGACGCCCGGTGGTGATCTGCACGGGACGCCCGACGCGGCTCAACCCGGTGCGGTGCCTAGCGGCGAGCGAGGACACACTGCTGATACCGGGCACGACGTCGTACGCAAAGACCACCGCACCCCGGCCGAGCGCCTCCTCCAGAACCCCGATGGTGCCGTCGTACAGCGAGGGATCACCCCACACGAGAAAGGCACCGCTCTCGTCCTCGCCCAGCTCGTCGGCGATCAGCCGCTCATAGATCTCCGCACGACGGCTGCGCCAGTCCCCGACGGCGGGGGAGTAGTCCGCGCCGCTCGCCTTCCGGTCCCGCGCGGGGTCCGGCGCCTCGACGACGCGGTAGGTGCCTTCGGTGCAGTGCTCGCCGAGGAGGTACCGCCGCAGCCGTACGAGATCGTCCTTCTCCTCGCCCTTGTCGAGGATGAAGAACACGTCGGTGCTCTTCAGAGCCTTGACGGCTTGCAGGGTCAACTGGTCGGGATCGCCGGCGCCGATCCCGATGACATGAATCTCTCGCACACCGAAAAGTGTGCCGCACGGGCGCGATGAGGGTAGCGGCGGCGCTCGCGGGCGGCCGCGCGCCCGCGTCCTGGCAGACGCAGACGCAGACGCAGCCCCAGACGCAGCCTCAGCCCCAGATGCAGACCCGGCCCCAGACGCAGCGCCGCTACTGCCGCGTGGCTCCCCGCAGCCGGGGGGCGTGCTGGGCGGCGTCCACCGTCGGGCCGTCCTCTTCCAGGAACGCCGCCAACTGCCGCGCCCACTCCACAAGTCCGTTCACATCAATCCCGTACGGCCGCTCGCCCCACGTCCCGTCGCCGATGGCGCTCGCCCCCCTGAGCAGCAGCCGGGCCCCGCCCGTGAGGTTGCCGCGGGCGGAGTGGGTCAGCCCAACGGCCAGCTGGGCGAGCCCTTTCCACAGGCCACGCTCTTCCTCGGGCCCCGACTTCCAGGCGTCCTCGAAGACCTCGTGCGCATGAAAGGGCCGCCCCGCGTCGAGCAGGGCCTGCGCCTGGGCGACCGTCTCATCGGGCGTACGCGTAACCCCTTCGGGCTGCCGCTCCACACCCTCGGTCCCGTACGGCAACGGCCGCCCGAGCCCGTCACGAGGCCGCGCGTTACGGGCCCGCCCGTCGGCATCACGGTCACGGCCACGGTCATCGGGTCGCGGTGCAGTACTCATAAGCCGATTGTCCCTCGCGGCACCCCCGACAGGGGGCGCGGACCACTCCCGAACGTGCGGTAAAGTTCTGTCTGCGCGATCACGCAGAACACCGCGGGACACGCGCACCGGGACGTGGCGCAGCTTGGTAGCGCACTTGACTGGGGGTCAAGGGGTCGCAGGTTCAAATCCTGTCGTCCCGACGGAAACGTCGCAGGTAGGGGCCATCTTCGGATGGCCCCTACTTCGTTTTTGGGAGCAATTCTGGGAGCGGGGAGCGGCTCCCGGTGCTCCCTGGGAGCGGGAGTCTGGGAGCAACGTCAACCGAGGGTGGACGGACGGTCACCCGATCCGGTCGCTCCCAGGGAGCATCGCCGCTGGATGGTCTGGTGTACGAGGCAAGGGGTCGCACTGTTCGCCCCCTTGTCCGAATACTCGTCAGGGGGTCGTGCTCCCACTCGACCCCTTCACGGCTTTCACCGACCCCATGTCTGCGGGGGCTCCCTGTCTCGGTGTACACGTCATCCAGAGGTTGAACGTTGGGGCGAGATGAGGTGCAGGTCGGAGGGGGTGGCGGCTGGGGGCGCCTGCTCCAGGGGGTCCCCTTGTCGCGGTACAAGTGGACGCTGGCGTCTGTAGGGCGCGGTTTGGAGGTGTGCCCCGGTGCCGATGCTGGCATCCGGAACCGCCCGGCGGATATCAAGCTGCGGCGTGATGGCTGCGTCCGACCGCGCTGGATCTGCCGGAAGGTTGGGCTGTTTACGAAGTCACAACCGTGCCTCGGAGCTGGAGTCTTTGGAGGAGC
>NZ_JBNNJZ010000584.1:0-4873 GCF_050270335.1 Streptomyces sp. NPDC059900 | reverse complement strand
GTGTAGGGCTTGGCGGCGACCTGTCCGTCGGCCTGGAGGTAGTAGCCCTCGCCGATACGGATCGGGTCCACGCTCTCGTACGGCACGAAGGCCGCGATCTCGATGGCCTTCGCGGTCGGGAGCGGCATCTCGTCGAGCTCGGCGTCGGTGACCGCGACGATCGTGTCCTTGCTGACCTCGTAGCCCTTGCCGATCTCGGCGTTCGTGAGCTGCTTGCCGTCGATCTCGCACACCTTGCGCGTGCGGACCCGGCTCATGTCCTCCAGGTGGTACTGGCGGAATGAAATCGAGTGGTTCTCGGTGGCGGGCAGCACCTTGATCGGGATCGTGACCAGGCCGAACGAGATGGCGCCGGACCAGACGGGGCGGGGCATGAGGTACCTCCGTGACGACCCCGAGATCTCACCAAGGACAGTCTCCCGGCAGCGCGGCCGGTCTGCCACCCGCCCGCCGCCAGTCCCCTGCCCGGCCCGCTGCCGACCCGATACCCGTCTTCGACCGGGAACGACAAGTGCCTCCAGACCGTCTTCGTCCGCGAGGCATTGACATTCAGGGATCCGCCAAACCCACCCACACCGCTCAGCTAACATGATCGAACTCACAACGAGTGCCGTGATCGCCGCATTTCAGCAGAAAAACATGCCATCTAGCACGAAGAGTGAGCTAAATAATCGACACCTAACAAATCGGCCAAACCATTGATATCTGCAGCATCTCAAGTGTTTTCGCGAAAAAACTTCAGAACGATGTTGATCGCGTGGCGACAGCCACGGGCGATGCTGTGGACCGCGGCGAGTGTGGTGGCGCTCGGATTCCTCGTCGCACTGGAGATCGCCGCGCGGCACTACGGCGTGGCGGGGCCGATCGCCAACCAGGCGCGAGAAGTGATCTTCGCGCCCAAATCAGGACCGCTCCTCTACGCCGGCATGGCGTTGATGATGGTGGTGCTCACCTGGCGGCAACGGTTCATCGCGGTGGGTGTCGCGGTAGGCATCGACGTCGTCTTCTTCCTGGTGCGCTGGGCCGTCGACGCCAAGATGATGTTCGGCAACGGCGCACTGTGGGTCATCCTGACCTGTGCGGTCATCGCCGTCACGCGCCGCACCGGGCAGGAGCGGATCCTGCTGCTCAAGGGCGTCGGACTGAGCCTGCTCCTGGTGGCGGGCCGCAAGACCGGTGACACCTGGCTGCTCATCACGTCGAAGACCCGCCCCACGGTGCTCGACCAGTACGTGGCAACGGCCGACCACGCTCTGGGCAACCCGTCGTGGGTTGTGGGTCGCATGGTGTCGGCGACCGGCTCGGTCGGCGCCCACGTTCTCGACTACGTCTACATCCAGTTGGCGGTGGCCGCGGTCATCGTCGCGCTCTACCAGCTGCGCAACGTGGCGACCGAGCGGCGCTTCCCCGGCCACCACCTGGTGCGCACTTTCCTCGTCATCGGCCTGCTCGGACCGGCCATTTACATGATCTTCCCGGTGGTCGGACCGATCTTCACCTACGGAGACGGCGCCTTCGGCACCGGCGGGCAGCAATGGGCCCTGGCCGACCTGTGGCCGCACACGCCACCGCCGCTCGGCACCCCGCACTCGATACCCTTCGACGAGATCACTCCGCGCAACTGCATGCCCAGCCTGCACACGGCGTGGGCCACCACGATCTTCATTCATTCCCGCAAGGGCCCGCGCCTGCTGCGCTACGCGGGCGTGTTCTGGCTGGTGGCCACGCTCGGCGCGACGCTGGGATTCGGCTACCACTACGGCGTGGACATCATCGCCGGTGTCGTCTTCGCGTTCACGATCGACGCGGCGCTGCGCTCGCTCGACCGCGGCTGGGACCGGGCGGGAATCCAGCTGGTCGCCTATGGCACGTCGGTCTTCGCGCTGCTCCTGGTGTCCTATCGCTATCTGCCGATGCAGATGGCCAAGCACCCCGTGGTGTTCGGTCCGCTTCTCGTTCTCGCGATGCTTTCGGTGGTCTACGGCTACGTACGGACCACCAAGCTGTGGGAGCCGAAGGCCACGCCCACACCGCAGCCGGAACCGCAGCCCGAAATGGTCTGATGCTTCACGCCCGACCGGCCAGTTGATCGAATTGCTCGAATTGATCGAGGAACTGGCCGGTCAGGTCCAGGCCGGTGCGCAGGGTCGCCGTGTCGTCGGCGAATCCGATGCGCACGGTGTGCTCGATGCCGAAGGCGGCTCCGGGGGTGAACATGACGCCGGTCTCCTGGAGGAGGCGGGTGCAGAACTCGTAGGAGCCGATCGGGGCGCGGTAGCGCAGGAGCGCGGTGGTGCCCGAGGCGGGCCTGACGTAGCTGACGTCAGGACGGCCCGCCACCCATGCGTCGAGAATCGCGAGGTTGGTCCGCGTGATCCGGTGGGAGCGGGCCAGGATCGCGTCCTTGTTCTCCAGGGCGACGCAGGCCAGCAGGTCGTCGATGCGCCCGACACTGATGGTGGTGTAGTCCCGGTGGGTGGCGACCTCCCCCAGGAGCCCGGCCGGGCCCACGATCCAGCCCAGGCGCAGTCCGGCCAGGGAGTAGGGCTTGGACATGCTGCCGGTGGAGATGCCGCGTTCGTAGAGGTCGGCGATCGACACGGTGAAGCCGTCGCCGTCCTGGTCGACGCCGCGATAGACCTCGTCGCACAGCACCCAGGCGCCGGCCCGGTCGGCGATCTTCGCGATGCGATCCAGGCCGGCCTCGTCGATGAGGGCGCCGGTGGGGTTGTTCGGGTTGTTGACGGCGATCAGCTTGGTGTCCGGGGTGACCAGGCGGTCGAGTGCGTCCAGGTCGGGCAGCCAGCCGTGCTCCTCGCGCAGCGGCAGGCGGTCGACGCGGGCGCCGTAGCTGTCGGGGATGGAGTAGTGCTGCTGGTAGGTGGGCACCACGGCCACGATGTGGTCGCCCGGCTCCACGAGGGCGGCGTGCACCAGGGCGTTCGCGCCGATCGCCCCGTGGGTGACCAGGACGTTGTCCGGGCGCTGGTCCGTGTAGAGGCCGGCGACCAGGCGGCGCAGACGGGGGCTGCCGGGGATGGGCCCGTAGGTGAGCGGGGTGGCCTCCATCTCGGCGAGCACCTGCTCGCGCTGTCCGGACAGGTCAAGGAGCTCGCCGGTGGTCAGTGAGCGGACGCAGGTCTCGGCGAGGTTGTAGCGGCAGGTCTCCTCGTACTCGTTCATCCACTGCTCGACCGCGAACTCCTGGATCTTCACTGCGGCTGCCCCTTCGTCGTCTCGCCGGCGTGCGCTGCGGCACCTGATGAGCAATATATTGCTCACTCCCTCGGACAGCAAAAAAGTGAGCACTATAGTTCCCATCATGAGCAGTGAGGTCGCCGCGGACAGCAAGGCCGCCCGGGAGTTCGTCACCCGCATCGGCGGGCGCATCCGCGCCCTGCGCAAGCTGCGCGGATGGGGCGTGCAGCAGCTAGCCGACGCCTCCGGAGTCAGTCGCAGGATGCTCACCGACATCGAGCTGGGCCGGGCCAACCCGAGCCTTGCCACCGTCGACCGTGTCGCCCGCGCCCTCGACACCGACTTCGCCGCCCTGGCCCTCCCCGAGGACGACGCGGCACGGTCGGAGGTCGAGGGAACCCTCGTATGGCAGGCCCCGGACGGCAGTCACGCCCTGCTGCTCGGCGCCACCCTGGATCCGCGGGCCGAGCTGTGGCGCTGGACCCTGGCGCCCGCGGGACGCTACGGCGCCGAGCCCGACCACCCCGGCGCACAGGAGATCCACCACGTCCTCTCCGGACGCCTCACCCTCGCCCTGGAGGCGGAACGCCGGGTCCTGTGTGCCGGGCAGAGTGCCGTCATCTCCAGCGACCAGCAGTACGCCTACCTCAACGAGGGCGCCGAACCGGTCGTCTTCATGCGGGTCGTCACCGGCACCTGAGCGACTGCGCCCCGCTCCCGACGCAGCCCTCCAGGCGGCGCCCTGCCGGGGATCTTGAGTGCGTTGATCTTGGGCACACGGAGACAAGTGATCTTCGTCTTCGTCCTCCGTAGGGGAGCCCAATGACCGTATCCTCGCGCCCGGTTCGCCGCATGGACCGCGAACGGCGCTTCAATTTGCGGACGACCGCCCTGTTCTTCGCGCTGCTCGCGATCATCCTGTGCGGCCTGGTGCTCCTGGTCCGCACCGCGGCGAGCATCCTGGAGCGGCGCCCGCTGTGGTCCGCCTATCTCGTCGTGATGGGCATCGCTGTCGCGGTGCTGTGCCGGTCCCGATGGCGCCGTTTCTCCGCCGCGAGATACGCGCGCCGCGCCGCACGAGCGCTGGAGGAAGCGGCCGAGCGGGCCTCCGACAGCCTTGACGCCGGAGCGGAGGACCAGGGAGTGCCGACCGACGCGCGGGACGACAGGCGGGGCGAACCGGACGCCGACGACTTCGAGCAGGCGATAGCCGGGCTCTGCGCACGCGACGCCTGCCGGGAGGTCGAAGTGGTGGGCGGCGCGGGCGACTTGGGCGCCGATGTCGTCGCGGTCACTCCCGAAGGGCTTCGCGTAGTCATCCAGTGCAAGCTCTACGACGACGGCAACAAGGTCGGCTCGCAGGACTTGCAGCGCTTCGGGGGGACGTGTTTCTCCGTCCACGAGGCCGACGTCGCGGCGCTCGTGACGACGGGCGACTTCACCGCTCCGGCCCTGGAATACGCGGACCGGTGCGGCATCGTGTGCGTGAACGGCCAGGAGTTGGCCGCGTGGTCCGACGGCATCGGGCCAAGTCCCTGGGAGAGTGCGGGCATCGACGCCTGACCGGGAGCGTGCGCCGGGCCACGCCGGGCCGTCGCACGCCGGGGGCGGGCCCGCCGGTCTCAGGAGAGCCGGTCCATCCTGCTCAACGCAGCCACGCCCAGCGCCGCGAGGC
>NZ_JBNNJZ010000583.1:0-4875 GCF_050270335.1 Streptomyces sp. NPDC059900 | reverse complement strand
CGGCAGGGCCCTTACTGCGTCTGCTCCATGCGCACCTCTGTGCGGACGTCGAGCACCAGCGCATAAAATCTATGCCCGACACGGTAGACTTTGAGCGATCGCATGATTAGGGTTTCTCCCGTAGCTGTAGACCAAGCGGGAGAAACGGAGGAGCAGACGCCATCAGGATCGCCCGGCCCAGAGCGTTTCGGCCGGGTGCCGCAAGACCCCGGATTGGAAGGTGGTCCTCGGTCACGCATCAGCGATCCCCGCTTCCCGCCCTGTTCTCGGGCCGGACGGCGGAAACAATAGGTCGGCGCTTCGACAAGGCCGGCAGATGGTGTTGAATTTCCTTCGGGGCCCTGGTGCCGTACGGCACCAGGGCCCCTCGACGCGTGGCAGAACGAGGTGACATGACTGCGGATACACCGCTCAGTGGTCGTCTGGACGACGACGACTATCCCGCCTACACCATGGGGCGGGCCGCCGAGATGCTCGGCACCACACCAGGCTTCCTGCGGGCCATCGGCGAGGCCCGCCTCATCACGCCCCTCCGCTCGGAGGGCGGGCACCGGCGGTACTCCCGCTACCAGCTGCGGATCGCCGCGCGCGCCCGCGAACTGGTCGACCAGGGCACGCCGGTCGAAGCGGCCTGCCGCATCGTCATCCTCGAGGACCAGCTCCAAGAAGCGCAGCGCATAAATGCCGAGTACCGCAGGGCCGCGGCCGCCGCCGCGCCGGGCGACACCCCGGACTGATCCGGCGGGCCCGTCTCAGGCAGCCGGAGGCCACACCCCCGGAGTCAGCACCCCCAGCACATAGGCACGCGCCACCAGTTCCGTCCGGTTCGCCGCTCCCCAGCGCTCCGTGAGACGGCGCAGGTGGTAGGTGACGCCGTCCGGGGTCAGGCCCGTCTCGCGGGCCGCCCCGGCCGTACTGGCACCGCCGGCGAGGAGCGCCAGGATGCGGGCCTCGGCCGGGGAGGCGGCCGAGGCGGGCGTCTCGGCGGGAGCGGGGTCCTCGCCCAGGACGCGCAGCAGCACGAGGAGCCCCGGCACCTCGTCGACCGTGTCGCTCACCGGCTCCGCCGTCAGCTCCCCGTGGCGCCGCACCCCGTCGGGGGCCTGCCAGTGCACGGCGACCGGATAGCGCGAGCGGTGCCGCAGCCGCAGCGCCTCGGCGATCCGCAGCACCTGTGTCTTCTCCTGGGGGCGGAACAGCTCCAGTACGTTGCGGCCCCGCAGGCTGCCGGAGGTCTCACCCCACTCCGCCGTCATCGCCGGGTTGGCCAGGATGATCGCCCCGCTCGCGTCGCACACCGCCACGGGCATCGGGATGCGGTTGAAGAGGAGCATGGCGCGGTTGCGCCACAGCACGGGGTCGGGGTCCGCGGAGTCCACGGGGCGACTCCTTCCAGCCAGGGGCAGTCAAGAGCAGGGCACGGTTCGTCACTACACAATCATGTAGCGGGACGGCGCAATCCCCCGGGGAGCGGCGACGAAGGTTGGGGAGCAGTGACTTCCGTACGGCGAAAGGCAGTTGTCACGCCATGCCCCCCACCACCACCGCACCGCTCCCCGGGGACACCGGATCCGACCTCGACGGTGTGCCTCTGATCGACATCTCCGCCACCGGCCCCGGGCCCGCGCCGCTCCAGCAGGCCATGGAGCTGATCCGCCGGCACGGGCCCGTGCTGCGCAGGCGACTGCACGGCCGCGACGCGCTGTTCGTGAGCGATCTCGATCTCGTGACCGAACTCGCCGACGAGAGCCGCTTCGCCAAGCATGTGGGACCCGCCCTGCAGAACGTGCGGGAGTTCACCGCCGACGGACTGTTCACCGCGTACAACGACGAGCCCAACTGGGCCCGCGCGCACGACATCCTGATGCCCGCGTTCGCGCTCGGTTCGATGCGTACGTACCACCCGGTGATGCTGCGCGTCGCCCACCGGCTGATCGAGTCGTGGGACCGCGGCGCGCGGTACGGGCACCCCGTGGACGTACCGGGCGACATGACCCGGATGACCCTGGACACGATCGGACTCGCCGGGTTCGGCTACGACTTCGGTTCGTTCGAGCGGGCCGAGCCGCATCCCTTCATCGAGTCCATGGTGCGCTGCCTGGAGTGGAGCATGACGCGCCTGAGCCGTACGCCGGGCAGCGACCACTCGGCGGCCGACGCGGGCTTCCGGGCCGATGCCGGCTATCTGGCGCAGGTGGTCGACGAGGTCATCTCGGCACGAGCCGACGGCACACCCGGTGCCGGACCGGCCGAGGATCTGCTGGGCCTCATGCTCAGCGCCTCGCATCCGGGCGACGGCTCGAAGCTGGACACCGCCAACATCCGCAACCAGGTGATCACCTTCCTGATCGCGGGGCACGAGACGACCTCCGGCGCGATGTCGTTCGCGCTGTACTACCTCGCCAAGCATCCCGCCGTCCTCGACCTGGTGCGCCGCGAGGTCGACGCCCTGTGGGGGGACACGCCCGATCCCGAGCCGACCTTCGACGACGTCGGGCGGCTCACGTACACCCGGCAGGTGCTCAACGAGGCGCTGCGGCTGTGGCCGACGGCCGCCGCGTTCGGCCGCCACGCCCGTGAGGACACGCTCCTGGGCGGGCGCATCCCGCTGCGTGCCGGGCAGGGCGTCACCGTGCTCACGCCGATGCTGCACCGGCAGCCGGTATGGGGCGACAACCCGGAGCTGTTCGATCCGGCGCGCTTCACCGCCGAGGCGGAGGCCGCCCGCTCCCCGCACGCGTTCAAGCCGTTCGGCACGGGTGAACGGGCTTGTATCGGCAGGCAGTTCGCGCTGCACGAGGCGACGATGCTGCTCGGGATGCTGGTGCACCGCTACCGGCTGCACGACCACGCCGGCTACCGGCTCACGGTCAAGGAGACACTCACCCTCAAGCCCGACGGCTTCACGCTCACGCTGACGCCGCGCACCGCCGCCGACCGCGTGCACGGACAACTGCCGGGCACAGCAACCCAGTCGGCAGCAGCGACACCCGAAGCCACCGGGCTACCCGCGCGTGTCACGCCCGGCACCCGCGCGCTGTTCCTGCACGGCAGCAACTACGGGACCTGCCGGGAGTTCGCCGCCCAACTCGCCGACGAGGCAGCTGCGGTGGGCTGCGAGACCGAGGTCGCGGCCCTCGACGCGTACGCCGGTGCGCTGCCCGCCGACCGCCCGGTCGTCATCACCGCCGCCTCGTACAACGGCCGCCCCACCGATGACGCCGGCGTGTTCGCCTCCTGGCTTGACGGTGCCCCGGCGGCCGGCGCCGAGCATGTCACGTACGCGGTCCTCGGCGTGGGCGACCGCAACTGGGCCGCCACCTACCAGCACGTCCCGACGCGCTTCGACGAGCGGCTCGCGGAGCTGGGCGGCGACCGGCTCCTGGAGCGCGCGGCGGCCGACGCGTCGGGCGATCTCGGCGGCACGGTACGGGAGTTCACCGCGCGGCTGCGTACGGCTCTCCTGGAGCGGTACGGCGACCCCGACGCGCAGGAGACCCCGGCCGCCGCCGCTCCCCCGGACGCGTACGAGGTCCGTGAGCTGACCGGCGGCCCGCTGGACGCACTCGCCGCGCGGCACGGACTCGCCTCGATGACGGTCAGCGAGGCCCGCGACCTGACCGCGCCCGGCTACCCCCGCAGGAAGCGATTCGTTCGCCTCGCCCTGCCCGACGGCGTCACCTATCACACCGGCGACCATCTCAGCGTGCTGCCCGTCAACGACCCGGCGCTGGTCGACCGCGCCGCCGCGGCGCTCGGGGTCGACCTGGAGGCGGTCCTCGACATCCGCGCGAGCCGCCCCCGGCGGGACGGCCTCGCGGTGGACCGGCCCCTGACGGTGCGCCGGCTCCTGTCCCGTCACGTGGAGTTGCAGGACCGGCCCACCGCGGATCAGCTGGCCGTGCTCGCCGCCGCCAACCCCTGCCCGCCCGAGCGTGCCGTTCTCGGCGCCCTGGCCGAGGACGAGGCCGCCCGCGCGGCCGACGGGCGCACGCTGCTCGAACTGGTCGAGGCCTGTCCGGCACTGCGCGGGGCCCTGGCCTGGCCGCGCCTGCTCGACGTGCTCACGCCGCTGCGGCCCCGCCACTACTCGGTGTCGTCCTCGCCTGCGGTGCACCCCGGGCACGCCGACCTGATGGTGTCCCTCCTGGAGGCCCCGGCGCGCTCGGGCAGCGGGGCGCTGTACCGCGGCACGGGCTCCGGCCACCTGGGCGGGCTGCGTCCGGGTGACACCGTCCTGGCCAGGGTCCAGCCGTGCCGCGAGGCCTTCCGCATCGACCACGCCGACGCGACGCCCGTCATCATGATCGCCGCGGGTACGGGCCTTGCGCCCTTCCGCGGCACGATCGCGGACCGTGCGGAGCTGGCGGCCCGGGGAGTCCGACTGGCGCCCGCTGTCTGCTACTTCGGGTGCGATGCCCCGGACGCCGACTTCCTGCACGCCGATGAGCTGCGCGCGGCGGAGGCCGCCGGCGCGGTCTCGCTGCGCCCCGCCTTCAGTGCGTCGCCCGTCGACGGGGCGGCCTTCGTGCAGCACCGCATCGCGGCGGAGGCCGACGAGGTGTGGGACCTGCTGGCCGCCGGAGCCCGGGTGTACGTGTGCGGCGACGGCTCGCGCATGGCGCCGGGCGTACGCGACGCCCTGCGCACGCTGCACCGGGACCGCACGCCGGGCGCCACGGCGGCGGACTCCGGGGAGTGGCTGAACGAGCTGACCGCGCAGGGGCGTTACGTCGAGGACGTGTACACGGCCGGTTAGGCGCCCCGCACCGCTCGCACCGCCCGGCCCCGGCCCCGCGCCGCTCGCACGCCACGCCAAGTACGCCGTGCGAGCGGCGACCGGGTCGGAAGCCCGCAGCCCAACAACTGGCCCCG
>NZ_JBNNJZ010000582.1:0-4878 GCF_050270335.1 Streptomyces sp. NPDC059900 | reverse complement strand
ACGCTGTCCTCCGGTACGCCGTGAGCGTGCAGGAAACGGCGGGCCTCGTCCGCGCTGTCCACCTCGAAGCGGCGGCCGCTGTCATGGAACCGCTCGCCCAGGCCCAGGTCGTGGAACATCGCGCCGATGTAGAGCAGCTCGGGATCGAAGCCCAGCCCCCGCCGGCCGCCCTGGAGGCTGCCGAACCAGAAGACGCGGCGGGAGTGGTGGTAGATCAGCTCGCTCGTCGTGTCCCGGACCAGTTCCGTGGCCGCGGCGGCCAGCTTCGTGTCCGGCACGGACACTCCGGCGGCACTGGACGCGTGGACGGTCATGGCGTGACTCCTGTCGTGGAGGTGGTGATGGAGGAGGAGGGGCGGGGGTGCGGGCCCCGGCCTGCTGATGGCACCAGCCTGCTCGACGTACGTGCCCTACTGCCATGTCCCTGTGGACAGGTACCCCACACATCCGGACACGCCCTGCCGCTACCGTGGACCCGTGCCCGAACAGCCGGACGGACCCCGCCCCCACCACGTCTGCGTCCTCGCCTTCGACGGCGTACGCCTGCTCGACGTCGCCGCTCCCCTGGAGGTCTTCGACACCGCGGCCCGCTACACCGGCGGCCGTTACACCGTGCGGGTCTGCACCCCCGACGGGCGGGACGTCAGGACCTCCACCGGGCTGCGGATCGCGGCCGATCTGGCGGCGGCCGACGCGGGCGGCGCCGACACGCTCGTCGTTCCCGGCCACGCCGAGCTCGTCACGTTCGCCGAACGGCCCGACCTCGTCGAGCTCGTGGCCGGACTGGCAAGCGGGGCGGGGCGGGTGGCCGCCGTATGCACCGGCGCGTTCGCCCTCGCCGCGGCGGGCCTGCTGCGCGGGCGCAGGGCGACGACGCACTGGGAGCACGCGGCGCGGCTGGCCCGGCTGTACCCCGAGACCACCGTCACGCCCGACGCCATCCACGTCCAGGACGGTGCCGTCCTCACCTCGGCCGGGGTCACCGCGGGCATCGACGTCTGCCTGGCTCTGGTGGAGCAGGACCACGGCCCCGACACCGCCCGCCGGGTCGCCCGTGACCTCGTGGTCTTCCTCCAGCGGCCCGGGGGGCAGTCCCAGTTCTCCGCGGCCTCGCGCACCCCGGCGACCAGCCATCCGGTGCTGCGCCCGCTCCTGGACGCCATCGCCGCCGACCCGGCGGCCGACCACCGGCTCGCGCTCCTCGCGGGGCGGGCCGCCGTGAGCCCCCGGCATCTGACCCGGCTCTTCACACGGCAGCTCGGCACCACCCCGGCCGCGTACGTGGAGTCCCTCAGGCTCGAAGCCGCCCGCATGCTCCTCGAAAGCGGCGCGAGCGTCACCGACGCGGCCGCACGCAGCGGCCTGGGCAGCGACGAGACGCTGCGCAGGGCCTTCGCCCGCCACCTGGGGACGACACCGTCCGCGTACGCGGCACGCTTCCGCACGACACGGGCGGGTGCGTGAGCCCTCAGGCGCCGGCCGGGGCGCGGTGGTGTGCCGCCTCGCGGCCGGGCCCGGGCCACCGCGCCATGAAGACGTCGACCGGGTCTTCGCTCTCGACGGTGAAACCGTGGCGCGCGTACAGGCGTTGGGCCTGGCTGCCCTGAAGGACGTTCAGGCGGACGACGGCGCCCTCGGCGTCGGTCCGGTCGAGGAGCTCGCGCAGCACGGCCGAGCCGAGGCCCCGGCCCTGGAGGGCGGGATCGAGGAAGAAGTGCTCAAGCCACTGCCCGTCCTGTGCCGGCCGCAGGGCGACGCACCCCGCGAAGGCGCCGTCGACGAGGATGATCCACGTATGACGGGGTATGTAGGCGTCCCGCAGCCTCTGGCGCACCCGATGCTCGTCGAACCGGCCAAGCCGCTCCAGATCCGGGCGCATCACGATCGCCCGCAGCTCGACGATGGTCTCCAGATCGGCGGGCCGCGCGGCCCGCAGCGCCCATCCGGGGAGGGGCGCCGCGGCCTGGCCCGACTGCTGCACATGCGTGGTCATGGCCGAAGTATCCCCTGGTCACCGCAGGGCGGTACGGGGCGGGTCCTCAGGTGCGTCAGCGCGTGACCTGCCAGCTGAGCGAGCCGGACATCAGCTTGCGCAGCTCCGGGTCGCGGACCGCCTTGCCCGGGTCGGTGGCCCGTGCGGTGACGGTGTGCGCCCGGCCGTCCGCGGGCACACCGAGCGAGCCGGGGCTCACGCTGCTCGCGCCCCGCGAGCTGCGGACCTCGCGGCCGTCGAGGTACCAGCGCACCCGCGCATGGGAAGACGCCGCCACGCGCAACCGCTCGCTGCCGCTCACCTTCGTGTCGGTGGGCGTGACACCGGTGAGGACGGGTGCGTGCTGGTGGAAGCCCGCGATCATCGCCTCGCGTCCGGGCAGATTGAACTCGCGGCCGAGCGTCCGCATGATCGAGTCCTCGGTGGGGCGGTTGAGGCCGTGCCCGTGGTAGCCGCCGCCCTCGTACGCACCCACCTTGCCGCCGTCGGGTGAGTCCTGGCCCAGCCAGCGGTGCCACTTCGTCTTCTGCGCGGCCATGTCGGCGGCGCTCAGCTTGGTGAGGTTGGACTCGCCGGGCTCGGGGCCGCTGTAGGTGCTCTCGTCGTACCAGTACTCGTCGGCGAGCTTGCCGAAGGAGTGCCCCGTCTCGTGCACGGCGACCTGGTCGGAGTCGGGGTGGTCGGAGGAGGCGGTGCCTATGCCGTCGTACCCGGACGGCGAGCTGATGGCGTTGTAGCCCGCGCCGCCGTACTTGGTGGAGTTGCCGAGCACGATGACGAGATCGGGGTCGGCGGCCTTGCTCGCGTACGCCTCGACCTTGTTGGTGTCGACGCACAGCAGCCGCTCGATGCCGTCGCAGAAGAACGCGGAGTTCAGGGCGGTGTTCTTGCGGACGTCGCTGGTCGGATCGCCCGAGACGCCCGACTGCTGCGAGTGCGCGTCGACGGCCCAGACGTTGAAGAGGTCCTCGTACTCGGCGTACGGCTGGACGGCGGCCATCTCCTTCCACTTGGTGCGCACGTCGGCGTGGAAGTCCTCCTGCTGCGAGGCGGTGTACCCGTCGCCGATGAACACGACGTCGACCTTGGTGTCGCTCGCTCCGGCCTCCACGATCGGCAGGACGTCGCCGTCGTTCTTGATCGTGGACCGCTCCTTCCCGGTGAGAGGGGAGGAGGCGGGGACCTCCGTGCGGCGGGGGTGGCTGCCGGGGCCGGTGAAGTACTCGACCTCGACGGGGTCGGCGGAGCCGGCGCTCCTGGCGCTCGGGGTATCCGGGGTGTGGCCGTCCCCGAGCTGGTCCGCGGCGACCGGCGCGGTGGCGGCGAGCGCCGCCGCCAGAGCGGCACCGATGGCCACGGTGAGACGCGTGCGGGATATGTGGGATGCGTGTCTGCGCATGGAAGATCTCCCGGGAGTCTGCGCGGAGCCGGAGGGGTCGGCGAGTCCGCGACATAAGTGGGGGGTTAAGGGAGCTTAAGGCGCGGTTCAATGTAGGGGCTGCGGGGAAGCCAGGCAATGCCCGAGGCGCAAGGTGCCACAGAGAAAGCGGAGTTCTGGCCATTCGTCGCCAACCACCGCCTCTGTAAAGCTGGTTGGCCTTGGTTAGAGCTGGGAGAGGATGAGATGGCGGGCAGTGGATCTGGGACCGGGCGGCTCGACGATCCCGCGGCGATCGGACGCCGCGTCCTGCGGCTGCGCACGGAACGCGGCCTGACACAGCGGCAGTTGGCCGAGCCCGCGTATACCCCCGCGTACGTCTCCACTCTGGAGGCGGGCAAGGTGAGGCCCTCCGAAGCCGCCCTCCGGCACCTGGCCGAGCGCCTGGGCGTCACTCCCGGGGAGCTGGCGACGGGGCGCCCGGCCCGGCTGGCCGCCGAGCTGCGCCTGCGCCTGACCGACGCGCGGCGCGCCCTGGCCACCGGCGACACCGAGGATGCCGCCGCTCTCTTCCGCTCCCTGTGCGCCGAAGCCGTCGAGCACGCGCTGCCGGGGGAGCAGGCCGCCGCGCTCCTCGGGCTCGGCGAATGCCTCCTGGAGTCCGGCGATCTCGACGAGGCACACGAGTGCTTCGCCTCGGTGGAGCGACTGCTCGCCGACGAGCCGCTGACCCGCCGTGTCCCCGCCATCCGCGGCCGCGCCAACGCCCACCGCCTCACGGGTGAACTCCGCTACGCCTGCCACCTCCTGGAGACCGCTCTGGACCAGCTCAACGCCTCGGGCCTGCACGACCCCGACGCGCTGCTCCTGCTGTACTCGGCGTCCATCGCCCCCTACATGGACATGGGCGCGCCGGAGCGCGCCGCGCACGCCGCCGAACTGGCCCTCGCGCTCGCGCCCCGCGTGGACGATCCGGCGCTGCTCGCCGGGATGCACCGCGGGGTGGCGCGCACGCTCATCGCCCGGGGGCGTATCGCCGAGGCCGATGCGTCGCTGGCCAGAGCGCAGGATCTCTATCAGCAGCTGCACATCCGTACCGAACTCGCCCACTGCCACTGGATGCGCGGCTATGTGCACGCGCAGGACGGCGACCTGGAACGCGCCGAGAGCGAACTGCGCACCGCACACGACATGCTCACGGCCAAGCGGGCCGCGCTCTTCGCCGCGCAGGTCGAGGTGGAACTCGCGGACGTACTGCGCCGGCGCGGCAGGGTCCGGGAGGCCGAAGCCCTGCTGAGGCCGCTGCTGGCCGGCGGGGCAGCGGAACTCGCCGGACCCGCCGGACCCGCCGGACCCGCCGGACCCGCCGGACCCGCCGGTCCCGGTCCCGCGGAAGCTCCGGCGCTGCGGGCCGGGCGCGGCGCGGTGCATGTGGGCGCCGCGCACCGGCTGCTCGGCCTCATCGCGGAGGAGTGCGGTGACACGAAGGCCGCCGAGGAGCACTACC
>NZ_JBNNJZ010000581.1:0-4890 GCF_050270335.1 Streptomyces sp. NPDC059900 | reverse complement strand
AACTGGGCCTGCCCGAGGCCGACATACCCCGCGAGCGCATCCAGGACCCGATGCACGCACGCTCCGGCGAAGTGGACCCGGGCCGTGACGGCTGCCGGGTGCCGCTGCCCTGGGACGGCGCCCCCGAGCGCAGCTGGCTGCCGGTGCCGCCGGACTGGGCGGGGTATGCCGCCGAACGGCAGGCGCACGACCCGGACTCGATGCTCTCCCTCTACCGCACGGCGCTGCGGCTGCGGCGCTCCCTGGGTGACGCGGGACCGCTGCGCCGGCTGCGCGCCGACGAGCCGCACGTGCTCGCCTTCGCGCGCACCTCCGAGCGGGACGGCACCACGTGGTTGTGCCTGGCCAACTTCGGCCCGCACGACGTGGTACTGCCCGCCGGCACCGAACTCCTGCTGGCCAGCGGCCCCTTGTCCCCGCGGGGGCAGTTGCCGCAGGACACAGCGGTCTGGCTGCGGGTCTAAGGAGCACCCGCGGCCAGACCGCACACTTCCCGCACGATCCGCCGGGGCCTTCGGGCCCCGGCGGATGCGTGTCTCAGCCCGCTTGCCGGTGGGTGATGCCGGTGAGGATCAGGTCGATGCCGGCCAGGAACTCGGTCCGGTCGTCGTGTTCGCGCAGCTGGTCGGCGACGCTGCGGGTGAACGCGTACTCGACGGGGTCGAGCTGCGCCCAGGCGGCCGAGGCGTTGCCGAGGAACTCGGCCCGGCTGGTGTCCGGAGTGCGCGCGTGGTGGGCGCGGGCGTCGGCCGCGTTCTGGCCGCCCACTCCGACGATGTAGTTCAGCAGTGCGGACGCGGCGGTGAACCGGGAGGCCGGGGGCACGCCGAGCGCCTGGACCTGGCGTCCGAGGTGTTCGAAGACCCGCAGCATCGGCGACTTGCCGGGGGAGCGGGCGAGTTGCGTGCCGATCCAGGGGTGGGTCTCGATCGCGTCGAACACGCCCAGCGCCAGGACGCGGATGGCTTCCTGCGGTGTCGTATCGGCGGCGTCGGGGGCGACGGTGCGTGCGACGACGGCTTCGGTGGCGGCGCCGAGCAGCTCGTCCTTGCCCGTGACGTGCCAGTAGATCGCGCCGGGCCCGGTGGTGAGGCGCTCGGCCAGCGCACGGAAGGTGAGTCCGCGCTCGCCCACCGTGTCGAGCAGTTCGATCGCCGCCTCGACGATGCGTTCGCGGGAGAGCGGTTCCTCCCGTCGCTCCGTACGACGCGTCCTGGTTGCCATGCCCACATCCTGGCACATCCCTGGAACCATGTTCCAGCTTGACATTCCTGGAACGAGGTTCCAGTCTCGTTGATGGAACGCCATTCCAGAGAGGTCCCGCCAGGTCTTCACCGGCGGGCGCACGAAAGGAGCACGGCCATGAACACCCACGTCACGATCATCGGCGCCGGACTCGGCGGCCTCACGCTCGCCCGCGTCCTGCACGTCCACGGCATACCGGCCACGGTCTACGAGGCGGAGGCCTCCGCGACGGCGCGCGCCCAGGGCGGAATGCTCGACATCCACGAGGACACCGGCCAGCCCGCCCTCAAGGCGGCAGGGCTGACGGACGCATTCCGCGGCCTCATCCTGGAAGGCCGCGAGGCCACCCGGGTCCTCGACACGGACGGCGCCCTCCTGTTCGACGACGACAGCGAGCGCGGCCGCCCCGAGGTGCTGCGCGGCGAACTGCGACGGATCCTGCTCGACTCGCTCCCGGCCGGCACCGTCCGCTGGGGACACAAGGTCAGCGGCGTGCGCACCCTCGGCGACGGCCGCCACGAGGTGACCTTCGCCGACGGCACCACGGTTGTCACCGGCCTGCTGGTCGGCGCGGACGGCGCCTGGTCACGGGTCCGCCCGCTGCTCTCCGGCGCGAGGCCCTCGTACATCGGCAGATCGTTCGTCGAGACCTACCTCTACGACGCCGACACCCGGCACCCGGCCAGCGCGAAGGCGGTCGGCGGCGGTTCCATGTTCGCGCTCACACCGGGCAGGGGAATCCAGGCCCACCGCGAGAGCGGCGGGACCCTGCACACCTATGTGGTGCTCTCCGAGCCGCAGGCGTGGTTCGACGCCATCGACTTCGCCGACCCCGCCGCGGCGGCCGCGCGGATCGCGCAGGAATTCGAGGGCTGGGCGCCGGAACTCACCGCGCTGATCACCGACGGCGAGACCGCACCGGTCCTGCGCACCCTCAACGCCCTGCCCGCCGATCACCGCTGGGAGCGGGTGCCGGGCGTGACCCTGCTCGGCGACGCCGCCCACCTCGCGGCACCCAACGGGGAGGGCGCCAACCTGGCCATGTACGACGGCGCCGAACTCGGCAAGGCCATCGCCGCGCACCGCGATGACATCGAGGGCGCGCTGGCCGCGTACGAGCAGGCCATGTTCCCCCGCAGCGAGGCGTCCGCCACCGACGGCAACCAGCTCATCGAGCTGCTCTACGGCGACGAGGCGCCCCACGGCCTGCTGCGGATGTTCGCCGAAGGCGCGTAGCGGATGCGCGGCGGACGAGCACTGCGCCGCAGGCGCTCCGGCCACAAAGGGGCCCCGGCTGGACGGGGGAGACCAACCGGGGCCGTAGAGCGTGGCAGGCGGAGGGCGGTCGCCTCTCGGCGAAAGGCTCCATGGGGCTTCAGCCGAACGATCTTCCCCATGGGCTATAGGTGAGGCCCGGGGACACTGTCCCCTCCGCAGCCACACCTAGAAGAACGAGGACCCTGGCCCGTATGTTCCTGGCCGGTAGGGTCCGCGAAGTGAACTGCGGCACACCCGCCGCTACCGCTCGTCCAGCCGGTGCAGGCAGTCGTTCCAGCGCCGGCGCCGCTCGGCCAGCGTCTGCTCCCACCAGGCCGGGCCGCGCTCCCCGAGGCCGGTCTTCGCCAGCTGCACGCGCGCCCGTGCCGCCTTGCGCGCCGCTTCGTCGTCACCCGCCGCGGCCACGGCCCGGCGGGCCGACATCAGGTGGTGGGTCAGGCGCTTCTCCACCGTGCCGGGCAGCCGGGGGTCGGTGGCCCGCCAGCGCCTGCCTTTGATGACGACGAAATGACCGTCCTCGGTGTACTGCATGTCGTCTGCCGCCACGACACCATCATGACGCCAGCCACAGGTCGGGGCCGAACACCTCGTAGTGGATGTCGGCGGGCGCCACGCCCTGGCCGAGGAGCTGCCCGCGCACCGCACGCATGAACGGCAGCGGCCCGCAGAGATAGGCGCGGGTACCGGGTGCCAGGGGAACGCCGGTGAGGTCGACACGCCCTGTGTGGTGTGGTCCGGAGCCGGGCTGCTCGTACCAGAAGTGGGCTGTGCCGCCCGGCAGCTTGGCCGCCAGGGCGGCGTGGTGGGCGCGCAGGGCGTGGCTGTCGGGGGAGCGGTCGGCGTGCACGACCGTCACGGGGCCCCGGTGCCCGGCTGCCGCCAGCTCTTCCAGTATGGCAAGCATGGGCGTGCAGCCGATCCCCGCGGAGGCGAGCAGCAGGGGCGCGTCGCCCGGTTCCAGGACGAGGTCGCCGTAGGGCGCCGAGATGCGCAGCAGGTCGCCCTGGTGGACGTGCGTGTGCAGGTGCTGCGAGACCTCCCCGTCGGGGTCGGCACCGGTGCCGGTCACCTGCTTGACCGCGATCGCGCGGGTACTGGCGGACGGCGCGCCGATAAGGCTGTACTGGCGTATCTGCCGGGCTCCGTCGGCCAGTTGGACCTGCACGGAGACGTACTGTCCGGCTCTGAAGGCGGGGACAGGGCCGCCGTCGGCCGGGCGCAACAGGAACGACGCGACCCGGGGCGACTCCTCGGTGCGGTCCACCACCTCCCACGTCCGCCACACATCCGCGTCGACCACGCCCTGCTGCGCATACAGACCGGCCTCGATCGCGATCAGGGCGTTGGCCATCAGCCAGTACACCTCGTCCCAGGCCGCGGCGACCTCGGGCGTGACCGCGTCGCCCAGCACTTCGGCGATGGCTTCGAACAGGTGCTGGTGCACGACCGGATACTGCTCGGCCCGCACGCCGAGCGACGCGTGCTTGTGCGCGATCCGGCGCAGCATGACGTCGGGCCGGTCCTCGGGGTGCGCCACCAGATGGGTGGCGAAGGCCGCGATGGAGCCCGCGAGTGCCTGGCGCTGGGTCCCGGCGGCCTGGTTGCCGCGGTTGAACAGGTCGCGGAGCAGCGCCGGATGGGCCGCGAACAGCTTGCCGTAGAAGCGTTCGGTGATGTCCTCGATGGCGGCGCCGACGGCGGGAAGCGTGGCGCGGACGACGGCGGCCGAGGGCTCGGTGAGCATCAACGACTCCTTAATGTGCATCTGAGATTCGTATTTTGAGGTGTGCGGCGGCGCCGGGCCGCCGGGCGGTGGTGCGGTCAGTCCGTGCGGGGGGTGGGGGAGAGCGAGACCAGGAGCGGTCCGGTGGGGGACTTGGTGAGGTCGTCGAGCGACAGCGGGTCAAGCGCGGCGAAGAAGGCTTCCTGTGCCTGGCGCAGCGCTCCGCGCAAGCGGCACGCGGAACGCAGCGGGCAGGGCGTCGTTCCGTCGCAGTCCACGACCTCGCCCGGCCCTTCGAGTTCGCGCACGAGCCCGCCGACCGAGGCCTCGTGCCCCGATGCGGTCAGCGCGAGCCCGCCGCCCCGGCCGCGCCGCGCCTCGACGAGGCCCATGTGCTGCAACTTGGCGACGACCTTGGCCGCATGCGTGTACGGCACGTCCATGGCGGCGGCGACCTCCCGCGTGGTGGGCAGGCCCCCCTCCTCGACGGCGAGGCGCATCAGCACGCGCAGGGCCAGATCCGTGAACCGTGTGAGCCGCATGCCCGCACGTTATTAATGTTGCATCTGAAAGGCAAGTTTTAGCGTGGTGCCGTGATGGCCGGTTTGCGGCACGGAGACGCGGCGAGGGCCCCGGGTGTCCCG
>NZ_JBNNJZ010000580.1:0-4894 GCF_050270335.1 Streptomyces sp. NPDC059900 | reverse complement strand
GGTTCACCTATCCCACCAAGCGCTCCGACCCGCTCGTGCCGGCCGACGCCTACGCACAGGCGCTGCGCGAGGAGCCGGTCTGCCCGATCACCCTCGCGACCGGCGACCCCGCCTGGTTCGTGGCCCGCCATGAGGACGTACGGACCGCGCTGTCGGACCGCCGGTTCAGCAGGGAGGCGCTGTTCCGCCCCGGCGCCGCTCGCGCGCAGGTGGTCGAGCCCGACCCGCACAGCATGATCACCATGGATCCCCCGCGGCACACCCGGATCCGCAAACTGGCCAACCGGGCGTTCAGCCCGCAGCGCGTGCGGCGGATGCGCCCGTACGTGGAGGAGGTCACCGCACAGCTGCTCGATGCCATGGAAGCGGGCCCGCCCGCGGGCGACCTCGTCGAGATCTACGGGCGCCCCCTCGCCCTGCGCGTCATCTGCCGCATCCTCGGGGTCCCCTTCGAGGACTACGACGCGTTCGGGGGCTGGTGCGACCGGTTCTTTTCGCTCACCAAGTACCCGCCCGAGGAGATCCAGCAGGCCAACGAGGACATGCGGGCCTACTTCGCCCGTCTGATCGGCCACCGGCGCGAGGAACCCGGCGACGATCTGATCAGCGCCCTGGTACACCTCCACGACGAGGAGGGTGAACTGTCCGAGCGCGAGATCGTCAGCCTGGGCGCGCTGCTGCTGTTCGCGGGACACGACACCACGGTGACCGTGCTCTGCGCCGGGACGGCGACCCTGCTCGGCAATCCCGACCAGCTCGCGCTGCTGCGCGCGGATCCCGGCCTCTACCCCGATGCGGTGGAGGAGCTGGTGCGGCTCAACGTCCCCGGCGGCGGGACCGCCATCCGGATCACGACGAGCGACGTGAAGCTGGGCGGCACCATCATCCCCGAGGGCTCGGCGGTGCTCGCCTCCGTCGGCACCGCAAGCCGGGACCCCGAGGTCTACCCGGATCCCGACCGCTGCCTCATCCAGCGCGAGCAGCGCACCCAGATGGCCTTCGGGCAGGGCCCGCACTTCTGCATCGGTGCAGGTCTCGCCCGCCTCGAACTGGCCATCGGCCTGCGCGCCCTGTTCGAGCGGTTCCCGCGGCTGCGCCTGGCGGTGCCGGCCAAGGAGCTGCGCTGGAAGGACTTCGCGCACCTGGGGGGTCTGGAAGAAATGCCCGTGGCCTGGGATTGATCACGCGCTGCCCGTGCGCCCGCACGCACACCCGCACCCGCCCCCGGCTCCGCCCGCCGTCGGGCTCCGTTGACGCCGACGAGACCACCCGGCAGTTCGTCGCCAGGGGCCGTGGCTGTGGAGCCGCTCCCGGCCCGGCATGCCCCGGAGCACGCATGGCGGCGGATTCCTGCCAGCGCCCGCCCCCGCAGCTTGCCAGATTGGAGCAACAGGGGCCCTCCATCCAGGGGCCGTACGACGAAAGGTGACCACGCATGAGCCGGAACCCTGATTCGGCTGCCCGGCAGCCGAGTTACCCGGTCGTCGTGACGCTCGCGGCGGGCGCGATCTTCCTGTCGATCCTGGACGCCACCGTGGCCAACCTCGCGGTGACGGATTTGCACCGCAGCTTTCCCGGCACCTTGGTGACGGACCTGACCTGGGTCATCTCGTTGTACGGCATCGTGTTCGCCGCATTCCTCGCCCCCGCGGGACGCCTGGCCGATGTGCTGGGGCGGCGCCGTCTGTACATCGCCGGCATGGGCCTGTTCACCCTCGCCTCGCTGCTGTGCGCCCTGGCCCCCGCCCTCCCGGCGCTCCTTGCCGCACGAGGGCTGCAGGCACTGGGGGCAGCAGCCATGATCCCGGCCTCCCTCGCCGTACTCCTGGCCGATGTGGCCCCCCAGCGCAGAGGGGCGGCGATCGGGCTGTGGAGCGCCGCAGCCTCCGCCGCGGCCGCGGCGGGGCCCAGCCTGGGCGGCATCCTCATCGACGTGGCCGGCTGGCGCGCGGTATTCCTGGTCAACCTCCCCCTGGGCCTCGCCCTGCTCGCCGGGATCAGGGCGGTCCGCGCACCAGCACACAGCGGGCAGAAGCTTCCCGACCTGCTCGGCACCCTGCTCCTCACAGCCGGCACCGGGCTCCTCGTACTCGGTGTCGCCCAGGGACGCCAGTGGCACTGGGACGACCCGCGCGTGCTGGGCTCCCTGACCGCGGGCCTGGTCCTGTCGGCAGGGGCCCTGCTACGGGCCAGTCGGCATCCGCGGCCTGCCCTGCAGACCAGGCTGTGGCGCAGCAGGCCGTTCGCGCTGGCCAACCTCGTCTCGCTGTTCTTCGGCGCGGCGCTGTACGCCTGGCTCCTGGTCGGGGCGCTGTTCCTGGTGGACGTCTGGCATTACTCGTGGATCTCGGCCGGTCTGTCGATGACGCCGGGGGCGCTGCTGTCCGCGGGGGTCGCGGCGTTGGTGGGCCGCTCCCTGAGCAGAAGCCGCCCGCACCTGGTGGTGTCCTGCGGCGCGCTGACGCTGGTGACGGCCGGGCTCTGGCTGGGCCTGACACTCTCCTCGCAGCCTGCTCTGTGGAGCATGTGGATTCCGGTCGGCCTGCTGGCCGGTGCCGGCATCGGCGCCGTCAGCACCGGGGTCTCCAGCGTGGCAGCCCTGTCCGTGGAGCCGGCGGACTTCGCCGGGGCCACCGGACTCAACCTGGCGGTACGGCAGATCGGCGGCGCTCTGGGCATCGCAGCACTGGCCGCCATTTTGCCCGTGGCGCCCTCGTCCGCCCCCGGCCCGTACCGCCATGTCGTGTTCTTCACCTGTGCCGCGGCTGCCATCGCGGGCCTGCTGGGCCTGGGCTTCGCCCGGCGCCGCGGCCACCCCGCGCCGCACACCGTACGCACGGCCGCGCCGGCGCTCGCCGCCGGCACCGCTGTGATCGCGACCGAAGGAGCACGCGACACAAAGGGGAGCAGGTGAACAAGGAAGGCGCACAGCAGCGCCGCTCGCGCTGACCGTGGACGCGCTACCGACGGGGTCGCACCACCGATATAACGCACGACCCCGGTGGCACTGCGGGCTCGCCGACGGCGCTCCGAGCGCTGCCGGTTCCGACGCTCCCCCGCCGAGCCGGACCGTCCGTCACCGGTGCGGTCAGTTCGTCGAGGGTGCCCGCGTCGCCTCCGTCGCAGGCGGCTGTGTGGCAGGAGTTGCCTCGTCCACCTCGGCTGCATCCATGTCGACCTCGCAGCCTTCCGGGATCTTGTCGGCGGAAGTCGCGCAGGCCGAGGGATCGGTCTCGGGGACGCTCTTGTCCGCTTGGCGCTGACTCTTGCCCTGTTCGTGCGGGGCCGAGGTGCCCGACGAGGGATTGCCGTCCGAGGACGACGAGCAGGCCGCCGAGCCCATCACCGTGCACAGGATCAAAACGGCCGAAGCCGCAGCAGTACGCGTACGCATGAAAGTCCCCCCACCGCGGACGCGGAGTGTCCGGCCCGCCAGTTGATCAACTATGCCATCTCGAGTCGTGCAGCTGGCGTGGGAAGTGTGAAGAGATTCCCCGGCTGCTTGGTGCGTACGCGGCTGGATCCGGCATCCGGCACAACATCGCGTGCCGGATCTGACGGGTTCCCACGTCTTGGAGCGATGCCGGAGATCGGGGGTGAAGCAGGGCGGCCAGAGCGAAGCTGCAGGCCCGTTGACCGTCCGGGTGCAGCGCGTCGGCGAGGGTCGCGTCGGCCGCCTGGCGGAGACCGGCCCGCAGCAGCCCGGTTGCGATGGTCTCTTGACCGGCGATAGTTCACTGCTCCGGGCACGGGGCCCTTCGCGCCGGGTCAGCCCGAGGCGACGTCGACCTCATGGTCGACGGCCCAGGTCCAGTACTCGGCCACGGTGCGGCCCGCGGCCCCGGCGCCCTTGGTTCCGGGGCCGGCCGCAGCGGCGAGGTCGGTGAACGGGGCCGGGCTGGTTTCCAGGAGAACGGCGTGGGTGTGTGCCTCCGGCACCCGACCGGTGGCGAACACATAGGACTCGCCTGCCGACAGCGGGGAGGCGCCCTGCTCGTGGCTGACGGTGACCGTGCCGTCCAAGCCCCCTTTGAAACTCCGCTCGACGCTTACTGCGTACAGGTCGAAGAGGATGCCCGCGATGTCACGCTGCCCCGTGCGGTCCACGACCTCGCCGGCGAACACGTCGTCCGCGGTCCCCGCGACCTGCCTGGCATCTTGCACGTCATACAACGTGACCGCCTCGCCCGCAGGTGCGGATTCCGCCCCATCGAGGAGCCGGTACACGCCCCAGAAGGCACCGCTCACCACGGTCAGTCTAGCCAGAGCGAGGGCCAGTTTCCGGCGAAACGAGATCATCGGTTGGCCTTTCAGCCCCACAAAGCGCGGTAGTTCTTGCGGTCCCGCCCGGTCGGGGCGCCGCTGGAGGGCATGTCGAAGGTGTGCGGGGCCATCAACGACCGGTAGCCCGACGGGCTTTTGCGGCAGAAGCCAAGCGCATGCCCGAGCTCATTTGCGGCGATCCGCCCGCTTCGCGGCGGGTTGCTGCCCGCCCACCCGTTCACCAAGCGTCGAGCCCGCCCGGGGCGGTGTCAGTGTTGGTGAGGGATGCCGCCAGGGCCGTCAGGACCGAGCGGAATTCCCGCTCCGTCAGGGCGGTCTTGTGCACCGCCGCTGGGTGGCGGGCGGCGGTGCTGTACACGTCCGTGTGCGGGCGGCGTTCGGTGCCCGTCTCCAAGAACAGCGTCAGGGCCTCGCTGCCCGGATCGCACCAGGCACGGTGCAGGGCGAGCGGCCCCAGCGCGTACGACGCGCCCGCGACATAGCGGACCGTGTGCACGAGCCGCAGGCGAGCCGGGCCCCGGTGCACGAGCAGCCAGTCGGCGCCGTCCGCGGACAGCTGCTCGCGGTACGCGCTGACCGTGAGGCCCCCGTCATCCGCCAAGCCCTCCCC
>NZ_JBNNJZ010000579.1:0-4909 GCF_050270335.1 Streptomyces sp. NPDC059900 | reverse complement strand
GACTTGGCGAGGAAGCGTGGCCTGAAATCCTCCACGGCCAGCGCGTCATGGTCACGCACCACGCGCTTGGCCCACTTGCGGGCCGTGTCCTGCCGCCGGGCGGCGATCTTCCGGTGGAGCTTGGCGGTCTGACGCTTCGCCCTCTGGTAGCCCTTCGAGGCCGCCTTTCCCTTTGCGGGCTTCCTGCGGGCCATCATCCGCTGGTAGCGCGCCAGCTTCTGCGCGGCCGTGCGGCCGTGCCGGGGGTGCGGCAGATCGTGCGCGTCGCTGGTGGTGGTGGCGATTTCCTTCACGCCCCAGTCGATACCGATCACCCGTCCGGTGGCGGGCAGCTCCTCGACCGGCGGCGCGGCGACGACGAACGAGCCATACCAGTGCCCCACCGCATCCCGGTACACGCGCACCGAGGACGGCGCCCCGGGCAGGTCGCGCGACCACACCGGCCGCACCACGATCCCCCCGGCCAGATACAGACGTCCGTCCCTGAGACAGAACCCGCGCCGGGTGTACTCGAGCGTCGGCCGCGCATCCCGCTTCTTCTTGAAGCGGGGCATCCCGGCCCGGCGCGCCATCGGCAGACCGGCCCTGATGTCCGTAAGCGCCTTGGCCCGGGATCTGCCGAAGTCCCGGATCACCTGCTGCTGGGGAACACACGCGCCCTCGCGCAGCCACGGCGTGCTCGCCCGGGCCCCGGTCAGCATCGCTGCCAGCTGCACCGGCCCGCACGTGCTCTTCTCCCCGGTCGCCCGATGGTGCGCGTACACGGCCCCGGACTTCGCGACGCACTCGTTCCAGATCCACCGGCAGCGCGCCCACTCCGCCTCCAGCCCCGCGCGGGCCGTCGACGACACCCGCAGACGGTAGGTGTACCGCACGGGCGCGAACTCCCGGGCCGCCGTGGATGCCGTCATCCCAGCAACCTAACCACCGCCACTGACAACGCCGGATCCGCCCGCAAGACGAACCGGCTTACCCTGCCCCGCCCACGCGGGAGCTTCGATTCCTCCCCCGCCTGAAGGCCGGGGGGTATCCACGAAGGAAGACACGATGACATCCGGTGAGTTCGGGCCCGGCAGGTCACGGGCCGGTCTTGGCGGGCACGGGCGCGCCGCCGCCGCAGGACCCGCGGATGATCAGGGTGGGCCACAACTGGACGCGGTGGACCGGGCGTTCGACGGGATCCGTGGCGCGGGCCAGGGCCATTTCGGCGGCCAGGGCGCCGAGCCGGTGTTTCTGCGGGCGTACGGCGGTCAGGGGAGGGTCGGCGGCTGCGGCGACTTCGTCGTCGTAGGTGATGACGGCGAGGTCGTCGGGGACGGAGAGGCCGTGTTCGTGGGCGCGTTCGACCAGGCCGATGGCTTCGCTGTCGGAGTGCACGAACAGGGCTGTGGCGCCGGCTTCGCGACAGCTGCGCAGGGTGGCGTCGTAGGCGTCCGTCCAGCCCCGGGACCCGTAGGGCGGTACGTCGTGCGCGAGGCCCTCGTGGCCGGGCAGCCCCAGTGAGGCGACGGTCTCCTGCCATCCTTCCCGCAGGGCCCGGGTCGTGGGGCTGAAGCGCGCGGTGATGAAGGCGATGCGGCGGTGGCCGAGGGTGACCAGGTGCCGGACGGCCAGGCCCGCTCCCAGGCTGTGCTCCGTGGTGGCGGCGTCCAGCGGCAGGGTGGGCAGTTCCGGCGGCGGCAGCCGTTCGACCAGGACGACGGGCACGGTCAGCGTGCCGAGCCAGCGCAGCAGGTCCTGGCCGGTTTCGCCGGTGTTGGTGGGGGCCACGAGCAGGGTGCGCACACCGCGGTCGAGCAGGCCCGTCACCTGGCGCCGGTCCTCCGCCGCGTCGTAGGCGGAGGCGCGCAGGACCAGCCGTCCGCCCGCGGCGGCCACCGCCGACTGGGCTCCCTGAATGACGGCCGGCCAGTAGTACTCGACGGTGGGGACGACCATGCCGACGAAGGCCTGGTCGGGCAGCCGCCCGTGGGCGAAGGCGCCCCGGCCGGCCCGCTCGTCGGGCGCCGGACCGCGGTAGGGCAGGGTGACGCCTCCGTGGACGCGCCGCACCAGTCCCCGGTCGGCCAGCGTCGTGACGTCCCGGCGTACGGTCACGGCGGTGACGCCGAGCCGCTCGACCAGGTCGGCCAGACGCACGGTGCCGCGCTCGCGCACGGTGGCGAGAATCAACTCCTGGCGTTCCGATGCCAGCGCCATCGCGTCCCGGGCCTTTCGTTTTGATCGATTTATATCGGTCAGCTTCGCTTGAGTTCTTTCTGTTCTACCGCAGGTGCCGCACTCCGGGGAACACCGGTAGAGCGCATCACTCTTCGTGCCAATCACTGCACGCAGGGTCGGCGGATCGGGGCGGGGAGGGCCCGTCCGACCGCGTCGATCTTTGTTTTCCTATCGATTCTGGTCGATATACTTCGATACCGTTGACCGAAAATCGTGCCAGGGGCTGAAGTGTGCGAACGCCTTCTTGCACGAAAGGAAACCCCTGGTGTTCGGTTTCTCCTCCGACACCGGTGAGAGCACACGCGCCCCCGGGACGCACTGGTCGCGGAGGTCCCTGCTGCGGACCTCCGCGGGCCTGGGCACCAGCGCGCTTCTCGCCGACGGCACACTCACCGGTTGTTCGGGCCGGCCCTCCGGAGCCACGCAGGTGCGTGTGTGGTCGTGGCTGACCGGCATGGACCAGTACGTCGCCGCGTTCAACTCGGCCCAGCGCGACGTGCATGTGGAGCTCAGTGTGATCGCCGCCGGTATATCCGGCGGCTACGCCCAGCAGACCAACGCGATCCGCGCACACAACGCCCCGGACATCCTGCACGTCGAGTACCAGGCGTTGCCGCAGATCGTGACCACCGGCGGGCTGCGCGACCTGAGTGCCGAGGTCGACGACCTCGCCGGAGGGTTCCTGCCGGCCGCGTGGCAGGGCGTGCGTCCCGGCGGGAAGACCTGGGCACTGCCGATGGACTTCTGCCCGATGGCCTTCTTCTACCGCAAGGACCTCTTCGACAAGGCGGGCATCGAAGTGCCCCGTACCTGGCAGGAGTTCCGCCACGCCGCCTCGGCGGTGCGCAGGGCCGACCGGGGAGCGCGGATCACCACCTTCCCGCTCAACGACGGCGCCTTCTTCGCCGGGATGGCCTGGCAGGCGGGCGATCCCTGGTGGGATATCGCCGCAGACTCCTGGCGGGTGGCCATCGACGGTACGGGCACCCTGCGCGTGGCCGAGTACTGGCAGGACATGGTGTCCTCCGGCCGGGCTGCACACAGCGCCACCGGCACACAGAGCTGGATCTCCGCGATGCACCACGGCCGGCTCTGGGGGATGCTCGGGGCCACGTGGGGCGTGGGCATGCTCAAGAAGTCGCTGCCCGCCGACAAGGGCCGCTGGGCCGTCGCGCCCCTGCCCGCCTGGGACGGCGATCCGTCCACCGGCGTGTGGGGCGGATCGGCCTTCGGGATCTCCGCCGAGAGCAAGGTGCCCGAGGCCGCCCTGACGTTCCTGCGCTGGCTCAGCACCGACCCCGCGGTCCCGAAGATCGGATCGAAGGTCACCTTCCCCTCCCCCGCCTACCGCGCCAGCCGGCAGGTGGCCCGCGGCGCCTACCGGGACGACTTCTTCGCCGGCCAGCCTGTCTTCGACGTGCTGGACCAGGCCGCGACCCGGGTCCCGGAGTGGACCTGGGGGCCGACCTCCCTGAGCGCCTTCGCCACGATCGCCGACACGCTGGGCCCGGTGTCCACCCGGGCGACCACGATCCCCCGAGCCATACACCAGGTCCAGTCCTCGACCGTCGCCGCCATGCGCGCCCGCGGCCTGGCCGTCACAGGCGGGAGCCGGACATGAACCCCGCACCCACGGCGGCGAAAACACCCGCCCCGGCCTCCGCTGCCCCGCCCGCACACCGGCCCGCCGCCCGGCGCCGCTTCACCGGCGCCGCGCTGGCCGCGCCGTTCGCGCTGCTGCTGCTCTGCACCGTGCTGGTGCCGATCGCCTACGCCTGCTACCTCAGCCTGTTCACCGACCGCCTCTCCGGCCTCGGCTTCGAGGGCTACCGCCAGGTCTTCACCGGCCTCGGCAACTACGCCGACGTCCTGGGCGACCCGGCCGCCCGCGACAGCGTGGGCAACATCGCCCGCTACGCCCTGATCCACATCCCCGTCATGTTCGGCGCCGCGCTGCTCACCGCCCTGCTGCTCGACTCCGCGACGGTACGGCTGCGCCAACTGTGGTCCCTGGCGGTCTTCCTGCCCTACGCGGTGCCCGGCGTCATCGCCGGTCTGATCTGGGGCTACCTCTACAGCCCCGACATCGGCCCGCTCAACGACGCCCTGCCCTTCGACCCGTTCGGCGAGTCCGGCGTACTGCCCGCCATCGTGAACATGGCCACCTGGCAGTGGACGGGCTACAACGTGATCATCTTCTATACGGCGCTGCAGACCGTCCCCCGCGAAGTCCTGGAGGCCGCGCGCGCCGACGGCGCCGGCGCGCTGCGCACCGCGCTCTCCATCAAAACCCCCATGATCCGTCCGACGATCTTCGTCGCGCTCGTCTTCACCACCATCGGCTCCCTGCAGCTGTTCACCGAACCCATGGTGCTGCGCACCTTCACCGGCACGGTCACCAGCACCTGGACCCCCAGCCTCTACATCTACGACGCGGCCTTCATCAAAAACGACTACGGGCGTGCCGCCGCCGCGTCCATCCTGCTCGCCCTCGCCTCCGCCCTGCTCTCGGCACTGGTGATGCGCCTGTCCTCCCGGAGTTCACGTTGAGCGCACCCACCACCACGCCACCGCCCGCGGCCACACGCCGCCCACCCGCCCGCCGTACCACCCCCGACGGCCCCTCCAGCGCTTCCCGCGGCACTCGCTGGACCTCACGCGGCGCCGTGCACGGCGTACTCCTGCTCGC
>NZ_JBNNJZ010000578.1:0-4912 GCF_050270335.1 Streptomyces sp. NPDC059900 | reverse complement strand
GGAAAGTCACGTCGCAGGCCGTGATCACGATCGACCTCGAGCGTGGCTCTTTGACGATGCAGTCGCTGCGGTCACAGGAGGCGAGTTCGCTCGACATGGCCATCACCGGTGGCACGGGCGCTTTCAAGGACGCCCGGGGCAGTGTGCACTACTGGGATGTCAACACGCCCAAGGAGAGGCTGCGCGCCGAGATCCTGCACTGATGAGGGAGGAGTCGCCGCGCCCGCAGCCCATGCCCCGTCAGGTCGACCACTCCCGTGACGGCGTCCGTGATGCCGGGGCGAAACCAGTGGGGGCGGAGCAGCAGCTGTGGAAGAGGCCGCAGGAGAGGCGCAGGTCACGCGCCAGTTTAATGGGTGCGCTCCGTGGCGGGGCCCATGGCAGGATGCACGTATGCCGAGCGTTGTCGTGTCTGCCGGGGTGTCCATCACGTACGAGAGCTTCGGCGACCCCGGGGACCCGCCCGTCCTGCTCGTGATGGGTTTCGGAGCGCAGATGCTTTCCTGGCACGAGGACTTCTGCCGGGCGCTGGCGGGCCGCGGCCGGTACGTGATCCGCTACGACAACCGCGACTGCGGGCTGTCCACCAAGTTCGACGAGCACCCCGTCGACATGGGCAAGTTCATCGCCGCCGTCAGCTCGGGGGACATTCCCACCGCCCTCGCGATGGTTCCCTACCGGCTTGGCGACATGGCCGACGACGGCCTTGGCCTGCTCACCGCCCTCGGCATCGAACGCGCCCACGTGGTCGGCACCTCGATGGGCGGGATGATCGCCCAGACGATGGCCCTCGCCTCCCCGGAGCGGGTGCTGACCTTGACGTCGATGATGTCCTCGACCGGCGAGAGCGAGTACGGCCAGTCCAGCCCGGAGGCCCGGGCGGTGCTGTTCACCCCGAAGCCGGCGGACCGCGAGGGATACGTCGCGGCGGCGGAGAAGGAGCTCGTGTGGGCTTCCAGGCGGTACGGCGACGCCTCGGCGCTGCGTGAGCTGGCTGCGGCAAGCTACGACCGCTCGTACTACCCGGCGGGTATCGGGCGGCAGCTCGGCGCGATGATCCTCAGCGGTTCACGCGCGGACCACCTGCGCGCACTGCGGGTGCCGACGTTGGTGATCCACGGCCTGGATGACACGCTGATCGACCCCAGCGGCGGAAAGCGCACCGCCGAGCTCGTGCCCGGTGCGGAACTCCTGCTCATTCCCGACATGGGTCACGACCGCCCCCGGGAACTCTGGCCGCAGCTCATTGACGCCGTCGTATCTCACACCGGCTGAGCAGGTCACCCGGCCCCGGCGGACCGGCACCGGTGCGCCCCGACGAGGAGCGCGGTCGGCCCTCGTCGAACCCGGCGGGGCACCGGATGAGGTCCGGCCCTCGGCCGTCCGACGTGACCGGGCGGGAGGCCGCCGGCGCGGGAGCGGGGCACTGCCCCGCCGCAGCGGCGTGCGTCTCGCGGCCGGTCGCCGTGCAGAGCGCCCGGCATGCCTCTATTGGTGCCTCCGTTGTCGGAGCGACCCAGGCCCGCGTGGGTGTCTGGGGCCGTCCGCCGGGCCCTCCGCAGTGGGCTCCGGCCGGCGGTTTCGCAGACCGTGTGGCTGGGTTCAGCCATTCGTACCCGGGTCCGTGGCGCGGCGCGCCAGTTCGTCGATGAGTTGGTCGACGGAGTGCGGTGCGAGCAGGTCGGGGACGGTCAGGTCGTCCACGATCAGGCCGGTCATCGCGAGGTACATCAGGATGACGCCGGTGCGGTCGCCCGGCAGGCCGGCGTCCAGATGGAAGTTGATGTTGCCGTCGAGCTGGGCGGTGAAGAACCGGGTCAGCTCGGCGTGCAGTTCGGGGCGGCGGGTGGCCTCCAGGCGCAGCTCCATCAGGGCGAGCCAGCTGCTGCGGTCCGCGCGCATGCGGCCGAGGAGCTGTTTGAGCAGGGTGGCGACCAGCTCGGCGGAGGGCTTTTCGTTCATGGTGTCGGCGAGTTGGGACTCCTCGGGCGTCAGGCGTTCCTGGATGCGCGTCATGACCTGGGCCAGCAACTCGGCGCGGTTGGCGAAGTAGTTGGAGGCAGTGCCCGTGGGGACCTGGGCCCGGGTGTCGACGGCCCGCAGGGTCAGGCCGCGTGAGCCCTCGCGGGCCAGGACCTCGATCGCGCCGTCGAGCAGGGCGGTCCGCCGCGCGGGGTTCTGGCGCATGGCATTTTCCTTCCGGGAATCCGTTGACACCACTGCGGGTGCAGTACTAAGTTCAAACCACTTCAGTCAGAGTACATCAACTGACGTGACGCCGATGCCTCCCGAGGAGCAAGTTGCCCAACCAGCCGAAGTCCCAGCACAGCACCCGATTCCCGGTGCCCGCCAAGCCCCGCTCGCTGCCCCGCCCCCGCCCGCTGCCCAAGCCGGGCACCCGCCGCTGAAAGGCCGCATGGCAGACCCGACCGCGCACTTGACCCCAGACCACCGGCCTGCCGCAGACCATGGCCCCGGATCCGACCACCAGGAGAACCCCGTGCGACAGCTCGTCTACTTCATCGCCGCCAGCCTCGACGGATACATCGCGGGCCCCGACGGCTCCGACCCCACCGCAGGGCCGGGCGCCTTCTGGCCGATCGGGCAGGACTACATCCAGCACCTCGCCGCCCGCTACCCCGAGACCCTGCCGGGCCCGGCGCGAGACGCGCTGGGGATCAGCGGAAACGGTGCGCACTTCGACACCGTCATCGAGGGACGCAGGACCTACCAGAACGGTGTCGACCAGGGAGTCACCGACGCCTGGCCCCACTTGAGGCACCTCGTCTTCTCCCGCTCGCTCACCACGGCCCCCGACCCCGGCGTCGAGCTCGTCGCCGATGACCCCGTGGCCAGGGTGCGCGAGCTCAAGCAGGAGGACGGCAAGGACATCTGGCTGTGCGGCGGCGGCGAGCTGGCCGGAGCGCTCTTCACGGAGATCGACCGACTGGTCGTCAAGCTGGCACCGATGGCGATCGGCTCGGGGACGCCGCTGTTCGGGCACAAGAGACCGTTCGACCCGGCCTACTTCACCCTGGCCGACAGCGCGATCATGGACAGCGGCACCGTCTTCCTCACCTACGCCAGGAAATGAGCACAGCCGGATCCGTGCGAGAGCGCGATACCCGCGGAAGGGGGTGCGGGGTCCGCCTCGCTCTCCCCGGCCAACACGAAGACCTCGTTCGGGTGCGGGCCGTGGACGAGGACGGGGCTGACGGGGCGCCCGTCGATGGTGATGCCGCGGTGTTGGCGAACATCTCGCGGACCGGTATGGCTGCTCACCGGAAGTGGCGCACCGACGCCGGAGGGCGCGGTCATCCGGATCCCGAGCCCGCCGAGACAGGGCAGACTGAACGTTCCTCTGGGCCTGGCGGCCATTGCGCGCCCGGGCGGACGGCGTCTGCCGGAGGACGGACTTGAGTCTCCGGTAGGGGGAGACACGAGAGTGAGGGCATGGACGGCGACACGCTTTACACGATCGGGGCGTTGGCCCGGCGTACCGGGCTGACGGTCAAGGCCATTCGGTTCTACTCCGACACCGGAATCGTGCCGTCGACCGACCGCAGCCCCGCCGGCTACCGGCTCTACGACCTTGATGCGCTCGCGCGTCTGGACCTGGTGCGGACCTTGCGCGAACTGGGACTCGATCTTGCCGTCATCAGGCAGGTGCTGGACCGGGAAATCTCGGTGCCCGAAGTCGCGGCCGCGCATGCCGACGCTCTGGACGTACAGATCCGCACCCTGCGCCTGCGGCGTGCGGTGCTGCGCGCGGTGGCGAAGCGGGGCTCCACCTCGGAGGAAATGGATCTCATGCACAAACTTGCACGACTCTCCGACGAAGAACGCCGGCGCCTCATCCACGATTTCATCGACGACACCTTCGGCGGCCTGGACGCCAACCCCGACTTCGTGGCGATGATGCGCTCGGCCATGCCCGAGCTACCGGAAGACCCCGAGCCCGAGCAGGTCGACGCCTGGGCGGAGCTTGCCGAACTGACCCGGGACCCGGACTTCCGTGCCGCAGTGCGCCAAATGGCCGAGCACCAGGCAGCCGAACGTGCCAGGGGCGACACCACAGGACTGCACCATGACCTCACCGAAGCAGTCCGCGACCAGGTCGGCCACGCCCTCACCGCTGGCATCGCGCCCGCCTCCGCCGAGGCGACACCCGTCGTCGATACCCTCACCGCACGCTACGCCCGGGTCTTCGACCGCGCTGACGACATCGGCCTGCGCCGCTGGCTGCTGGCGCGCCTGGAGATTGCCAACGATCCTCGCGCGGAACGCTATTGGCACCTCCTGTCCGTCATCAACGGTTGGCCCGTCCCGCCGAGCCTGGCACCGGTGTTCACCTGGTTCCTTGCAGCCCTGCGCGCCCGTCTCAAGGAGTAGCCCGCCGACCCCGCGGCCTGAAGACCAGGCCGCGGGGCACTCGACGAGTCGGCCCTCGTCCGAATCGGGCTCCGCGGCGCACCTGCGCGGTCATTACGGGAAGCAAGCGGGGGACCGAACGCCGTTCGGGCGGGCAACCGCGGCCGGCAGGTGAAAGGCCGTCCCGGACAATTACGGCGGCTGACGTATCCGACCGACGAGGCCTTCGGCCGCCGGCTCCTGGAGGACCACGCGCTGCGCTTCCGCCTCGCCGACATGGCCACGGAACTGGCAGCCGCCCGCGCCCTCGTGCTCCAGGCCGCCCGGGCCTTGCACGGGGGCGACCCGCAGGCCCCCCTACCTGTGCGTCATGGCCCAAGCGCTACACGACGGACACCGGTTACTCGGTGGCCGACCCAGCGCTGCAACTCCACGGCGGCTACGGCTACCTGGCCGAGTACGGCATCTAGAAGATCGTCTGCGACCTGCGGGCGCACCAGATCGCGGAAGGAACCAACGAGATCATGCGCGTCGTAGAGGC
>NZ_JBNNJZ010000577.1:0-4915 GCF_050270335.1 Streptomyces sp. NPDC059900 | reverse complement strand
CAGGCCCTCGGGCTGGTCGGTGTTGCCGTAGAGCCAGCTGTGCTTGGAGGAGAGGTTCAGCTTCTGCACGAACTTGCCGTCCGCGTAGAGGCTCAGGGTCTTCTCCTGGCCGCCGCCGCCCGGCGCGTCGGGGATGGAGTTGCGTACGACGACGGAGTTGGCCGCGCTGGTGGAGGTGAACTCCACGAACTGGCCGGTGGAGTTCAGGCGCACGGACTTGCGGCCCGAGGATTCGGTGGCGAAGTTGGTGTGCCCGAAAGTGCGCTCGGCATCGGCTTCCAGGAGGGTGCCTTCGTAGCGTCCGTCTTCCGCCTCGTATTCGGCATAGGGCACGGCCGCCCCGCGTCCGACCACGATGGAGCGGGCGAAGACGTTGTTGTTCTCGTTGGTCTCGGCGACGGTGCCGGTGGCGTCGGCGGTCGCGGTCAGGGTGGCGCCGCCGCTGGTGGCCGTCCAGCTGCCGCTGATGTCCACGGTGGCCGTCTCGCCCGCGGCGATGGCCGGGGCCGTGCCGTTGAGGGTGGCATCGCCCACCGTCAGGCGGGTCACCGAGCCCGCGCCGGCGCCGCTGGTGCCGCGGTTGTGGACCTTCGCGGCGAAGGTGACCTTGGCGCCCACGGCGGGGTTGGCGGGGCTGGACGTGATGCCGGTGACCTCGAGGTCGGGGCCGGGGCTCTGGCTGACGGTCAGCTTGTCGTCGGCGGTGCGGCTGTTGTTGTCGTCGTTCTGTTCGTCGACGGTGTCGGTGGGGTCGACGACGGCGGACACGGTGTAACTGCCCTGCGCGCGCTTGCCGATGTCCACCTTGGCGACGGCCGACTCGCCGGCGCCGAGGGCGGGCACCGCGGCGCTGCCCGCGACGGTGCCGCCGAGGCTGACGTCGGCCGTGGTCGCGGGGGCGGCCGCGCTGCCGGTGTTGCGCACCGTGGCGCTGACGTTGATCTTGTCGCTCTCGGAGGGCTTGGCGGGGCCCCAGGCGAGATTGGATACGGTCAGGTCGGGATTGGGGGCCGGGGTTCCCATCACCTGGAATTCGGCGGCCTGGGCGCCGTATCCGGAGCTGTTGCTGTAGATCTTCAGCTGGACGTCGGCGTAGCGGCCGCTGACCGGGATGGTCACGGAGTTGCGGTTGCCCGAGGGGCTGAAGCTGTAGTCGGCGCGCGCCTTGAGGGACTTGAAGCCCTGGGCCGACTGCTCACGCCCGAGCACCTCGATGTTCTGGGTGCGTGCCGCCCAGGCGGCGTCGGGGTTGAGCTTGACGACGACCGATGAGAGGTCGGCGTTGGCGCCGAGCTTCACCGTCAGCGTCGAGGGATGGCCGCTGGACTCCCAGTAGGTGTTCGTGCTGTTGTCGTTGGCGTTGGTGGCGAAATAGTTCTGCGTCGACGAGGACGCCTCGATCGGCTTGTTAAGGGCGAGGTTGGCGGGCTCGGCCCCGGGGCGCGCGGGGGCCGCGCCGGCGCTTGCGGGCACCAGACCCAGGGCTATCAGTCCGGCGCTGAGCGCGGCGGTGATCAGCCGCCGGCTGCGTTGCTTCCATCTCATGGCGTCCTCTGTTCCACGGGGGCTGCGGGTGCCGCGGTGCGCCCTGGCGGCGCAGCGCGGGGAGGAGCGGAAGCTTCGCCGACACGGGTGTATATGACATTTTCTACATCCAGTCGATTTCTTGCTCCCACGGGAGCACAGATTTGCCGTACGTCACAGGAATGTCAACGCTTCGCGCACGGCATGCAACTCCCGGCCGCCCCGGTGCAGTTCGGATTTCACCGGCACCGCTGCCGCCACATCCCTGGCCAGCGAGGTACAGAGGCACATCGGGGACACCGCCAGACCCCGACCGAGACGCAAATTTCTTGCTCGATTCCATCATGTTCTTGCGATCTTGCGCCGGGTCGGCGTCGGACGACCGGGGGTACGTCAGACCGTGCTGAGCGGATGAGCCGCCGTCGCCGAACGCGGGGGCCAGGCACGGGGAGCGAGGATGCCGAGCACATAGGCACGGGCCACCAGGGCGGGGCGGGTGGCGGCGCCCAGCAGCCGGCGAAGGCGGCTGAGGTGGTAGTCGACCGTCTGCCGCGACAGCTTCAGCGAGGCGGCGATGTCGCCGTTGCTGCTGCCCTCCGCCAGCAGGGACAGGATGCGGATCTGTGCGGCGGTGAGCGCCGGATGGGCCTCGTGGGCCAGGCTCTGGTGGGTGACCACCGCCCAGACGTGCCGGGCCCGGCCTGCGGAATGGCCGATCGTCGTCAGGTGCAGCTGCGCCCGGCGCTGCAACCCCTCGGTGTCGACGAGCACCGCGGAGGTCTCCACCCGTCTGACACGGCGGGCTATCAGGCCCTTCCACCGGCGGTGCAGCCGCTCCAGGTCGAGATCGGGCCCGGCGGCGAGCAGGGTGTGCGCGCGGCGGCCGACCAGGTCGGGCAGGCTCCGGCGGAACAGTTCGGCGGCCGCCGCGCTCGCCTCGACGACGCGCCCGTTGGCCGAGAGGAGCGCGCAGGGCAGGCCGCTGTGGTCACGCAGGGCCTGCAGGTTCTCCTCGGCCTCCTGGCGCTGGAGGGTGGCGCGCAGATGGTCGGTGACATCCACGTAGATCCCCGCGACGCAGGTCTGCGCGTTCTCCCGGACGGGGAAGCGGTGGCCCACCGCCCGGCCCGCGCTGCCGTCCGGGCGCCGGTAGCCCAGGGTGTGGCGCACCGCGGTCCCCCGCGTGAGGATCTCCTGGTCGAGGGCGCGGAACTGGTCGGCCTCGGCGGGCGCGTCGAAGTCCTCGATGTACTTGCCCACCAGATGCTCCGGGACGGTGTTGTAGAGGTGGGCATAGGCGTGGTTGGCCCACAGGTAGCGTCCCTGGCAGTCGCGGATGAAGGCGGCGGCCGGGGCGAGGTCCACGAGTTCCGCGAAGGCCGCATAGCGGCGCGGGGCCACGGCCCGGGCATCGACCTCCACCGCCAGGCCGCGCGTCCGGCTGTGGACTCCGTCCTCGCGCAGGGGCCAGCTGACGTCGAAGGTGCGGCCGTCGAACCGGGCCTGCCAGCGGTCCTCCTGGACCGGATGCCCCGGCGCCGCGAGTTCCTGGCGCATCCGGTCCAGGAAGCGCTGCGCGGTGTCCGTATCGGCGAACGCGCCGCCGCCCCGCTCCAGCACCCGCCACGGCTCGTCGACTTCCCACCAGAACACGGGAAGGTGCTCGAGCAGCGCCTTGAGGCTGGAATCATCCACAGCATTCTCCGTCCGTATATGACCGGCTGACGCACAGTCACAGCGCATTGGACAACCCGCACCGGCCCCGCGCACGCCCGGTTCCCGGCCGATGTCCCGAAATGGCGGTCGCCCGCAACCGCCCGACTCGCCCCGCGACTCAGGCATTTGCCTGAGTCGCAGGCGCCCGCAACGGCTCCGCACGCCCCTGCCGCCTGGTCCCCTTGAGTAAGCGGGTGAACACACCCCGCCACATGGATGCCGGGAGATTGCCGCCGGATCCACCGGTATCGCCGCTGCCTACGGCGATACACACCCCACCGGACGAATCGGGAGACGAATTTCAGTGAGCAAGGTGCTGTTAGTGCATGCCAAGGGTGGTCCGCCGCTCGGTCACGTCCTGTCCCGGACGGCCGCCAGAGCGGAAGTGCACCTGCTGGCGCTCAGCGCTCTTCCTCCCACCGTGGCGGACTCCGCCCGCCGCCTGTGCGCCTCGATCGCCACGCCGTCCGACACGCAGCGCGCTGACCTGGTGTCTTTGATCGTCTCGGAGGCCAGGGCCGTGGGCGCGGACGCGGTACTCACCTTCTCCGAGTACGCGGTCGTGGCCGTCGCCGAGGCATGCCGGGCGCTCGGCCTCGCGGGGGCGGGCAGTGCCGCCGCGCTGGCCCGCGACAAGCGGCTGATGCGCCGCACCTGGCTGGAACACGACCTGCCGCAGCCCGAGTTCCGCCCCGTCACCACGGAGTCGGAGCTGCACGCGGCGGCTGCGGCACTGCCCGGCCCGCTGCTGCTCAAAGCCGCCTGGAGCGCGGGCTCCACCGCACACCAGATCATCCGCGACCCGCACGAGGCATCCGCCGCCTGGACCCGCTCCCGCGAAGTGATGGCCGAATCAGCCCAGTTGGGCTACGCGGAACTGCATGTCGCCGAGGCCGAAGCCGACTTCGTGGTCGAGCACATCGTGACCGGCACCGCCGCGCACTGGTTCGAGGAGCCCGGCTGGGGCGACTACGTCAGCGTCGAGGGCGTCGTCACCGACGGCACCTTCCACCCGGTGTGCCTCAGCGGCCGGATGCCCACCATCGAGCCGTTCACCGAACGCGCGGGCATCACCCCCGCCCTGCTCCCCCAAACTGCCCAGGACCGGATCGTGGATCTCGCACGCCGCGCCGTCGATGCCCTGGGCCTGCGCGACTGCGGGACACACACCGAGATCAAGCTCGGCGCCGACGGCAGCATGTGGCTGATCGAGACAGCCGCCCGGTTCGGCGGCGCCATGACCGTGCCGCAGATCGAGGAAGTCTTCGGCCTCGACCTCATCGGCATGCTCGTCGACCACCTCCTGGGCCGCCCGGTGACCTGGCCCGAGCACTGCCTCACCCCGGCGCAGGCACGCGGCGCGGCGGGCTCCCTGGTCGTCCTGGCCGTCGACGGCGACGGCCGGGCCTGGCCGGATCGCAGGGCCTGGGACTTCCCCGCCGTGTCCGCGCGCGTACCCCTGAGCCCCGGCAGCGAACTGTCGGTGGTCGCGGAGAGCTCCCTGGCCGACGGGAGCATCGTGCCGGTCTACGACCCGGCCGCCGGCGCCAACACGATGGCTGCCCTGTGCCTGCTCTCCGCCGCCGACCCGCGCACGGTCCTGCGCGACTTCGAAGCCCTGGTCGGCGCCCTGCCCCGGATCCGGCCCGCCGCCCGGCCCGAGGAGGTCCCGGCA
>NZ_JBNNJZ010000576.1:0-4937 GCF_050270335.1 Streptomyces sp. NPDC059900 | reverse complement strand
GCCTCGCTCCGGAGCGGACAGGTGCAGCACCTGGAACACATCTCCCGCAGCCTTGGGGGGAGTGTGGTCCCAGACGGAGAACTGCAGTACCTCCCAGGTGCGGGGGTCGACGGCCGTCGCCGCGTAGATCGCCCCCTCCTGTCGGGCCAGCCTGCCTGCCTCCTGCGCGAGCTCTTCCGCCATGCCGCCCAAGTGAGTCCGGGCCGGGATACGGCTGCGGCGTCGTACCGCGGACTTCGCGGCAGAGCCCGCTGACCCTTCCGCGAAGGCCAGGCCGGTCCAGTGCTGCACCTCCGGGCGGCCGAAGTCGTCGACGATGCCCTGGAATCCGGGGCCCCAGAGGAAGGAGTTCATGCCCTCGGGGGTGTTCCAGAGGTAGAACGGCGCGTACTGGTTCACGGGGGAGTCGTCCACACCGCGCTCCCGGATCAGATACGCCTTGGCGCCCAGGCCCGGGAAGTCGTCGAGGAGGTGGCCCTTGGCGGCCACCCGCTCGCGGATGATGCCCATGTCGTAGTCGGCCGGAAGCGTGATCTCGTACTGCATCGCGTGCATGGTGGTTCGCTCGCTCCTCGCGTTCAGGTCAACGGGTTCCTGTCAGCCACCGGCGGCTCGTCCGCCGCCGGGTACTCGTCCGCGCCCACGTGCGCGTCCCAGTGCGTGGTCGTGCCGTCGTCCGCCGCCTCGACGACCGCCAGATGCGTCATGAAGGTGCGGGGCGCGGCGCCGTGCCAGTGCCATTCGTCCGGCTCGATCCAGACGGTGTCGCCCGCCCGGATCGTCTGCGCCTCACCGCCCCTGCGCTGCACCAGACCCTCGCCCGCCAGTACGTGCAGGACCTGGCCGTGCGGGTGACGGTGCCATGCGGTGTGCGCTCCGGGGGCGAAGTGGACGTTGAACATCCGCAGCCGGGAGGGGGACGGCGGCGCGGCGACTTCCTCCAGCCACACCGTGCCCGTGAAGTTCTCGGCGGGACCCGTCTGGCTCTCGGGGCGGTTACGGGTGATGTGCACGGTTCCTCAAGTCCTTTACGGAGAAGGGGTGGTGGCGGCGAAGAGCAGGGCGAGCAGCCCTTGCACGCCGGTGTCGAAAGCCGCGGGAGAACCCGACGCGCGGGCCAGCACATAGCCGCCCTGGACCGTCGCGACGACCGTCGCCGCGATCGCCCCGGCGTCGAGCGCGGGCGCGAACTCGCCGCGCTCCTGGCCCTCTTCGACGATCCCGGCGATGCGCTCCCGCAGCCAGTCGAGCGTCTCGGTGACGGGCGCGCGCAACTCGTCGCTCGCGACGACGTCCGGGTCCATCGTCAGCCGCCCGACCGGGCAGCCCCGCAGCACGTCGCGCTCGCGCAGCAGATACGCCTCGATGCGTTCGTACGCCGATCCCGTGCCGCCCAGAACGGCCTCGGCGGTGGCGCGCATCTCCTCGGCGGTGCGCCGGATCGCGGCGAGCGCGAGGTCCGGCTTTCCGGCGAAGTGGTGGTACATGCTGCCCTGGCCCGCGCCCGCGTGCTGCTGGATCGCCTTGGGGCTCGTGCCGACATAGCCGCGCTCCCACAGCAGTTCGCGGGTGGACTCGATCAGACGCTCCGGGGTGCTCATGAGCACACTGTACATACTAGTAGGTACAGAATTCCAGGCGTACCGGAATTCCAGGCGTACCGGAATTCCAGACCTACTGGTAGGTACAGACGTCCGGGAGCAGCCCCGCAACCCCCGCGTACTCCCGCAGTGGTACACGCACTGCCGCTGGCCGTACGACGACTCGGACCCCCTCGGAGCGCGAGCCTCGAACCATCGCACAAGCCGCACCGTCGGCAGACCTCCGAGGAGATGGACACCATGAACACCCTGGCTCACTTCGACGGCGGGCCCGGCCCGTGGATCCTGTTCTTCCCGCTCATCTGGGCGGCCGTCGTGATCGTCGGCATCACCCTCCTGCGCCGCACCGTCTGGCGCGGCCGCCGCGCTCCGTGGCAGCGGGACGGCACCGAGCACCACGTACGCATCGACGAGAAGTCGCCCATCGCCGTGCTCGGCCGCCGTTTCGCCGCCGGCGAGATCGACGAGGACGAGTACTGGCGGCGTCTGTCCGTCCTGAACGAGGAGTTCGGCCGCACCCCCAAGGGCGGTGCGGCATGACCACCGCGACCGGACACCCCGGCCCCGGCACCGGCACCACCACCCTGGACGCCGCCCGCGTCACCGGGGCCGTCAAGGTCTACGGCAGCGGCGACACCGCCGTACGGGCCCTGGACGGGGTGAGCGTCGGCTTTCCCGCCGGACGCTTCACCGCGATCATGGGCCCGTCGGGCTCGGGCAAGTCCACCCTGATGCACTGCGCCGCGGGCCTGGACACGCTCACCTCGGGTACCGCCCACATCGGCGGCACCGAGCTGGGCGCGCTCGACGACCGCCGCCTCACGCTGCTGCGCCGCGACCGGATCGGCTTCGTCTTCCAGGCCTTCAACCTGGTGCCGACGCTGACCGTGGCCGAGAACATCACGCTCCCGATGGACCTCGCGGGAAAGGGCGGTGACCGTGCGTCGGCGGAGTGGACCGACGCCCTCATCGACGTGGTGGGGCTGCGCGACCGACTCCACCACCGGCCCGCCGAACTCTCCGGCGGACAGCAGCAACGCGTGGCCGTGGCACGGGCGTTCGCGGGGCGCCCCGACGTCGTCTTCGCCGACGAACCGACCGGCAACCTCGACTCGCGCTCCGGCGAGGAGGTCTTGCGTCTGCTCGGCCGCGCGGTGCGCCAGATGGACCGCACCGTCGTCATGGTCACCCACGATCCGGTGGCCGCCGCGCACGCCGACGAGGTCGTCTTCCTGGCCGACGGCCGCCTCGTGGACAGGATGACGGACCCGACCGCCGACAAGGTCCTCGACCGGCTCAAGGCCTTCGACACGAAGACCACGGCCGCTTCCGGCCCCACCGGATCGGGTGTCACCACCCCCGACGGCGAGGGGGCGCCGTCATGAGTTCCCTCGGCACGTCCGCGCGCATCAGCCTCGCCTCGCTGCGCGGCCACAAGCGGCGCTTCGCCGGTACCTTCCTCGCGGTCATGCTCGGTGTCGCCTTCCTGGCGGGCACGCTCGTCATGGGCGACACCCTGCGCGGCAGCTTCGACACGATGTTCGGCAACGCCACGCGCGGCACCGACGCCGTCGTCCGCAGCGCCAGCACCATCACCACGCCCGACGACAGCCAGGGCACCCGGCGGCCCGTCAAGACCGCGCTCGTCGAGAAGATCGAGCAGACCGACGGGGTGGCCGCCGCCGCACCCGCCGTCCAGGGCGCCGGCCAGCTCCTGGGCAAGGACAGGAAGCCCATCGGCGGCGAAGGCCCGCCCACCCTCGCCGGCAACTGGATCGACGACGGCGAGCTGAACGCCTACCGGCTGGCCGAAGGCCGCGCCCCCGCCGCCTCCGGCGAAGTCGTCGTCAACCGGGGCGCCGCCGAAGCCGGCGACCTGAAGATCGGCGACACGACGACGCTGCGCACCCCCGACCCCGTCAAGGTGACGATCGTGGGCCTCGCGACCTTCGGCGGCGAGGACGGCATGGCGCAGACCACCTTCACCGGCATGACACTGGCCGACGCGCAGAAGTACCTCACGCCCAAGCCCGGCGAGGCCGCGTCCATCCAGGTGCGGGCCGGCCCCGGCACGAGCGAACAGGAACTCGTCGACACACTGAACCCCCTGCTCCCCGAGGGAGTTGAGGCGATCACCGGCGAGGCCTCGGCCGCGGAGAACACCGAGAACGTCTCCGGGCAGTTCCTGACGCTCTTCACCAGTTTCCTGCTCGTCTTCTCCGGGATCGCCCTGCTCGTCGCGACCTTCAGCATCCACAACACCTTCGCGATCGTCGTCGCCCAGCGCACCCGCGAGAACGCCCTCCTGCGCGCGCTCGGCGCCTCCCGCAGGCAGGTCACCGCGTCCACCCTCATCGAGGCGAGCGTGGTCGCCGTGGTGGCGTCCGCCGCCGGTCTCGCGGGCGGCATCGGGATCGCGGCCGGGCTCCAGGCACTCTTCCCGGCCATCGGATTCCCCTTCCCCGAGGGCGACTTGGTGATCAGCGCCCTGTCGATGCTGCTGCCGCTCGCCGTCGGCATCGCGGTCTGCCTCGGCTCGGCCGTGCTGCCCGCCGTCCGCGCCGGGCGCACCGCGCCGCTCGCCGCGCTGCGCGAGACGGCGGTCGACCACTCCGGGGCATCACGCGCACGCGCCGTGGCGGGCACGGTCCTCGCGCTGACCGCGGTCGGCCTCTCGCTGACCGGCGTCCTCGTCAGCCCGTCCGTATGGCTGGCCGGGTCCGGGGCGGTCCTCGCCCTCGCCGCGTTCGTCGTGCTCGGGCCCGTCGCGTCCGCACGGGCGGTACGCATTCTCGGCGGGCCCCTCGACCGGCTGCGCGGCGTCACGGGCGGGCTCGCCCGGCGCAACGCCCTGCGCAGCCCCAAGCGGACCGCCGCCACCGCGAGCGCCCTGATGATCGGCGTCGCCGTCGTCTCGCTCTTCACGGTCTTCGGCGCTTCGCTGAAGGCGACCATGGACCAGACGGTGAACCGCTCCTTCGCCGGTGACCTGGCCATCAGCACCCCCGGCTTCGGCGCGGGCGGCAGCGGACTCAGCCCCAAGCTGGCTCCCGCGCTCGCCGGGCAGCCGGAGGTCGGCACCGCGGTCGGTCTGGGCAGGGGTGCGGCGGAGGTCGACGGACAGGGACGCGCCCTGACCGTCACCGACCCGGCCCCCTTCGCCGACTCCTTCGACCTGGGCAGGGTCGAAGGATCGCTGAACGGCCTCGGCACCGACGGCATCGCCCTCACCCGCGAGGAGGCCGGCAAGCAGAATCTCGAGGTCGGCTCCAGGACCGAACTCGCCTTCGCCGACGGCAAGAAGGCCACCTTCACCGTCCGCGCGCTGTACGGCAG
>NZ_JBNNJZ010000575.1:0-4943 GCF_050270335.1 Streptomyces sp. NPDC059900 | reverse complement strand
CCCCAGGCGCGGTGTACTGCGAATGAGTCCATGAGGACTTTCCACGGGGGAGCAGTAAGGACGATGATGAACAGCCGAGTGGTACTTGAACGCTTTCCGGCCGGCGGGCCGCGAGGATCGTGGCCCGCGGAGAAGTTCGCGGAGGCCCGCCGCATGGAGGGGCAGCAGGCGGAGGTCGTGATGGACCTCGCGTCCGACGCCTTCCTGGTGATCGTGCGCGAAGGGCACGGCGCGCCCGCCGTGCCGGACCTGGCCGAGATAGCCGCCGCCGCGTAGGCGGCTCCGGCTCCGGTCATGTCTCTTCCCTCAGCGCTCGGCGTGCCCGTTCGGTGAGGGGACCCCGGCCGTGAACTGGTCGGCTTGCAGGGCGTAGAGCTCCGCATAGACACCGCCCGTCCGCAGCAGGTCGTCCGGGGTGCCCGACTCCACCAGGCGCCCGCCTTCCAGGACATGGACGAGGTCCGCGTGGCGCACAGACGCCAGGCGGTGGGTGATCAGGACGACGGTCTGGCCCGTCCCGGCAAGAGCCCTGATCTTCTCGAAGACCTCCAGTTCGGCGCGGGCGTCGAGCGCTGCCGTCGGCTCGTCCACGATGAGGATGCTGCCGCGCCGGTAGGCGGCCCGCGCGATGCCGAGCCGCTGCCACTGACCGCCCGAAAGCTCGTGCCCGCCGGTGAACGCGCGGGCAAGGAGCGTGTCGAGCCCGCGCGGCAGATCGGCCACGACGTCCCCGGCACCCGCCTCGCCGACCGAGGCGCCGATCCGGTCGTCCGTGAGCGGCGCCGACGACCGACCGATCGCGATGTTCACGCGCGCCGTGAACGGCCAGCGCTTGAAGTCCTGCGCCACCATCGCGATGCGCTCCGCGAGCTGATGCCGGTCCGCCGTCGCGGCGTCGACGCCGTCCCACAGGATCCGGCCGTCCTTCGGCGCGTACAGGCCCGCGAGCAGCTTCACCAGTGTGGTCTTGCCGGAGCCGTTCTCGCCCACGAGCGCGACGATCTTCCCGGTGGGCAGCGAGAGGGAGATGTCGCTGAGCGCGTCCCTGCCCGCGGTGCCCGGATAGCGGAAGGTGACGTTCTCGAACCGTATCTCCCTTGGTTCTTCGGGGAGTTCGGCGCCGCCGACCGGGATGGCGCGCTGCTCCGCCTCCACGAAGAGCCGCTCCAGGTCGCCGACGAACATGGCGTCCTCGTGCAGGGAGTTGATCTCCACGACGAGAGTGTCGAGGCTGGCGGAGCCGGTGCGGATCGCGATGACGGCGGTACCCGCGACGGACAGCGCCATCGCCCCGGCGAGCAGCAGACCGCCGAGCGTCGCGTACGTCACCACGGTCGCGAGGCCCGTCCAGGCCGCCGCGATCAGGCCCGTACGGGCGGCGAGCCGCGCCAGGCGGGCCTGCTCCTCCTCCGCGGCCTCCGACATGGACCGGAAGTGCCGCAGCAGGAAGGGGCCCACGCCGTGCACCCGGATCTCCGGGGCCGCGCCCGTGTCGGTGAGCAGGCTGCCGATGAGGCGCCCCGCGCGGGCGTGCTGCACCCAGGCGTGGAAGGAGACATAGCGGCGCCGGGCGATCGTCAGGGCACTCCACGCGCTCGGCAGGACCATCGTCACCAGGAGCGGAAGCAGCAGCGGATGCAGGACGGTGAGCACGCTCGCCGCCGCGATCAGCGAGATCAGCGCGTTCACCACACGCGTGGCGATGCCGATCATCCGACGGGCGGACGCGGCTCCGTACTGTGCGGTGTCGAGCAGCTTGTGGAACGCGTCGTCCTCGATGGCCGAGAGCTCCACCGAAGCGGCCTTCTCCAGGTACTGCTCGGTGGCGACGCGCTCCACCTTCGGTTCCAGACGGCCCGTCGCGTACGTCGACACGGCGCGCAGCAGCGCGGCCAGGAACAGTACGCACGCCACCGCCACCAGAGCGGGCGCCGCACCGTGCAGCCGGTCGGCCACCGGCGCGTCGGTCAGCAGATGTCCCAGCACGCTGTTCACCGCGAGGAGGCTCACCGCCTGCGCGACACCGCGGCCCGCCTCGGCGCCGATGACGATGCGTGCGGCCTGCCGGTCCGCCTGCCGGGCGAGCCGGAAGCTGGCGGCGAGCAGCGCGGGCAGCCGCTTCAGCATGGACCGGAACCCCAGCTGGAGGAAGGCCTCCTCGTACTGGGCCCAGCCCGTGTCGTAGCGCAGGGGGCCGCCGAAGAGAAGCGCCTCAGAGTCCGAAGTCCTGCTCGGCGGGCGGTAGTTGTCCTGCCTTCTGTTGTTTTTCCGCTTGTCGTTCGTCTGCTTCTCCTTCTGCCTCCGGCGTACGTCCCGTGCGGGCTTGCGACACCGGGCAGCTGTTGCCGCTTCGCCCGGGTCGCAGTGCCATACCCCATGCAGGCGGCTCCGCACCCGTACAGGCAAAGGAGTTGTTTCGTGAGCGGCACTCTCCGGACACCTCAGGTCCCCTGCGAGCACGGCCTCGACATGCCGGGGCAGGTGCGCCGTACCCCGCCGCAGGGCGCGGGTCTACGCGCGTACGGCCCGCGACCAGGCCGGCGTGGCGCCAGTGGCGCCGCACCAGGCCAGGTACAGCGGGATCGGCGGGGTGTAGGGGACCTTGGTCCCGGAGGGGGTGTGGATCAGGGAGGGGGCGCGGCGGGCGCCGGGGACCACCGCTCCCGCGGCGTAATACGCGGGGGAGGGCCACTCCAGGGCGACGTCGGAGTCCGCCGGGACGATCCACCACCACAGGGCCGCGTCCACGTCCTCGTACACGCAGCCCACGCGGGGCAGCCGTGCCATCAGCCGGGGGCCGTAGCGTGCGGGCATCGCGACCGCGTCGCACCCCAGGGGCTGCGACATCCCTTCCGGCACGGCGAGGCGCGTCGGGGGCGGCGGGGAGGCAGCGGCAGTCCGCCGCCGTTCGAGGCGGACCAGCGTGTCCAGATCCAACAGCCGCCGCACCGTCACCGTGCTCACACGCCTCCTGCCCACGTCGTTCTCATGCCCGCACCCTCAGTCACGTCACGCAGTCACGCCACGCAGTCACGCCACGCAGTCATGTCATGCCCGCAGCCACGTCATGCCCGCAGTTCCGCCCACACGGTGAGACCGGCCCCGGGGCCCTCGTCCCGCACGCCCCACGCATTGCTGACTGCCTCGACGAGGAGCAATCCCCTCCCGTGCTCGTCGTCTGCGTCGGGCCCCTCGTGTGCGGGCCGTGGGACACCTGATCCGTATCCGTCGTCACGCACAGCTATGCGCAGGGTGCCGGGGCGTGTGCAGAGCTCGCAGACGATCCGGTGACTGGCGGTGTGCACGATCGCGTTCGTGACCAGCTCTGACACCACAAGGGCTGCGGCGTCGCGGCAGTCCTCGCCGATGTTCCAGCCCAGGAGCTGGGCTTTTGCCAGCTGTCTGGCCTGCGCGGCGGAGCCCGGCCGTGGCACGAGCGCGAAGCTGACGCAGAGCTCGGAGCCGCCATCGGCCCACACGTCGGCATTAACGCCAACAGGGGCTTCGGCGGCAGCTGTGTGTAACGGCGCGGGCGGAGTCACGCCATCCACTATCGCCCCGTCGGGAACACCTTGGCAAGACCCACTCTGAAAAGTGCACAGTGGCGTGTTCCTCTGAGGCGGCACGTGGCACACTGCTCGCAACGGCTCCAGGTGCGGAGTGAATTGGCATTACATGGAGTACGTGGAGGTAGGACGTGAGCGAACCGCGGTCCGCGCCGACCGTCGGCCAGGTCGTCCTAGGCCGTCGCTTGCAGGACCTGCGCGAGAGCGCGGGCCTCAAGCGGGAGGAGGCCGCGCGGATTCTCCGCGTGGCCCCCGCCACGGTCCGCCGCATGGAAATGGCCGAGGTCGCGCTGAAGATCCCGTATCTCCAGCTGCTCCTGAAGTCCTACGGAGTCGCCGACGACGAGGCCGACGCCTTCGTGACCCTCGCCGAGGAGGCGAACAAGCCGGGCTGGTGGCAGCGGTTCCACGACATCCTGCCGGGCTGGTTCAGCATGTACGTCAGCCTGGAGGGGGCGGCCAGCCTCATCAGGTCCTATGAACCGCATTTCGTGCCCGGTCTGCTGCAGACCGAGGAGTACGCACGTGGTGTGATGCGCTCCGGAGCGATCGGCCAGACACGCCCCGAGGACATCGAGCGGTACGTGGCGCTGCGGATGGAGCGCCAGTCCCTGCTCACCCGCGAGGACGCGCCGAGGCTCTGGGTCGTGATGGACGAGACCGCCCTGCGCAGACCGGTGGGCGGCCCCGAGGTGATGCGAGAGCAGATCGACAAGCTGCTCGAAGCCGTCGAACTCCCTCATGTGACGCTGCAGATCGCGCCGTTCGCGGCGGGTCCGCACCCGGGCACGTTCGGACCGTTCGTGCTCTTCCGCTTCGCCATGGCGGAGCTGCCGGACATGGTCTACAGCGAGTACCTGACCGGCGCCGTCTATCTGGACGCGCGCACCGAGGTGGCGACCCACCTCGAGGTCATGGACCGCATGGCGGCGCAAGCCGCGACGGCACAACGCACAAAGGAGCTCCTCAGGGACCTCCGCAAGGAGCTGTGAATGGATCGACACCGAGCCGGTACGCGACCGGGGTGCAAACCCGGAGCCGGGTCCCGCCCCGAGTCACGCGACGACTCCCGGATTTACAACGGCATGCCCGCCCGCGAACTCGGCAGCGAGGGCTGGCACAAGCCGTGGAGCGGCGGCAACGGCGGCAACTGCCTGGAGGCCATGAAGCTGGCCGACGGCCGCGTCGCGGTCCGCCAGTCCGCCGATCCGGACGGTCCGGCGCTGATCTACACGTACGGCGAGATCAACGCGTTCATCCAGGGAGCCAAGGCGGGGGAGGCCGACTTCCTGCTGTCGTGAACCCGCCGTGAGACCGTGAGATCCTGAGGTCCTGAGTTTGCGTGAGCCGTCGCCCGCCGGGGCGGCGGCTCACGGC
>NZ_JBNNJZ010000574.1:0-4999 GCF_050270335.1 Streptomyces sp. NPDC059900 | reverse complement strand
CCACCGTCCGGTCCAGGTCCGGATGACCGTCCAGAGTGCCCTCGTACGAGCCGTCGGGGTGCACGAGCACGACCCTGCCCAGGAGGCCGGCCGGGCCGGTGGCCACCCGGGCGATCGCCGCCGCCTCGCCGCCCGCGGCGGCCGCGAGGGCCGCCGCGAAGACCGGCCGGCCAGGCGCGTCCGTGCCCAGTGGAGTGACCAGGACTTCGAGTTCACCGCCGCAGGTCAGTCCGACCGCGAAGGCGTCCTCGTCGCTGTACCCGAAGCGCTCGCGCACGACCTGGCCGTCCTGGAGTGCCTGGACGCACAGGTCGTAGACCGCGCCTTCCACGCAGCCGCCGGAGACCGAGCCGATGGCCGTGCCCTGGCTGTCGACGGCCAGGGCGGCGCCCGGATCGCGCGGGGCGCTGCCGCCGACCGTCACGACGGTGGCGACGGCGAAGGCGCGGCCCTCCTCGATCCAGCGGTGCAGCGCCTCGGCGATGTCAAGCATCCAGGGCTCCTCCCGCGTTCAGGACACGGTCGGGCCGGATCGGCAGGTTCCGGTGGCGTACCCCGGTGGCGTGCCAGACCGCGTTGGCGATCGCCGCGGCGGCACCCACGATGCCGATCTCGCCGATGCCCTTGATGTTGACGGGGTCGTCCGCGTCGGTGTCCTCCACCCAGTCCGCCTCGATGACGGGCACGTCGGCGTTGGCGGCGAAGTGGTAGCCCGCGAAGTCGGCGCCGACGTGGCCGCCGGTGGCCTGGTCGCGGTGGGCCTCCTCGTGCAGGGCCATGGACAGGCCCCAGGTCATTCCGCCGACGAACTGGCTGCGTGCGGTCAGCGGGTTGACGATCTTGCCGGCGGCGAAGACGCCGAGCATCCGCCGCACCCGCACCTCACCGGTGGTGACATCGACGGCCACCTCGGCGAACTGCGCCCCGAAGGAGTGTCGTTCCTTCTGGGCCAGGGCGCCGACGGCCGCACTGGTGTCGGAGCGCACGGTGATTCCCTGCGGCGGAATGTCGCCGCCCAGGGCCAGTTGCTCGCGCAGTTCCGCCACCGCGACCCGGACCGCCCAGCCCCAGGAGCGGGTCCCCATCGAGCCGCCGGAGATCGCCGCCGGGCCGAAGTCGCTGTCGCCGATGCGCACCTGGACGCGCTCCCGGGGCACTTCGAGGGCTTCCGCGGCGATCAGGGTCAGTGCGGTGCGCGCTCCCGTGCCGACGTCCGCGGCGTTGATCCGCACGGTGAAGGTGCCGTCGGCCTCCGCGGTGGCCGCCGCCGTGGACGGCGCGACGATCACCGGGAAGGTGGCGGACGCCGTGCCCGTGCCAAGGAGCCAGCGCCCCTCGCGCCGCACGCCGGGACGCGGGTCGCGGTCCGCCCAGCCGAAGCGGCGGGCGCCCTCCTCGTAGGCGGCAAGGAGGTTGCGGCTGGCGAAGGGCAGCCCGGAGACGGGGCCCACGTCCGGTTCGTTGCGCACGCGCAGCGCGATCGGGTCCACGCCGCACTGCTCGGCGAGTTCGTCGAGCGCGGACTCCAGGGCGAAGGAGCCCGGAGCCTCGCCGGGCGCGCGCATGAAGGTCGGCGTCGGCACGTCGAGGCGTACCACGCGGTTGACGCTGCGATGGGCGTCGGAGGCGTACATGGGACGCCCGAACCCGGCGCTGGTCTCGACGAATTCATGGACCGTCGAGGTGAGGCTGTGCGCCTGGTGGTCGACGGCGCGCAGCCGCCCGTCGGCGTCGGCGCCCAGGCGCACGCGCTGCGCGGTGGGGCTGCGGTAGCCGGTGAGCGAGAACAGCTGGCGCCGGGTGATGACGACCCTGACCGGGCGGTCCAGCTGGGTCGCGGCCATCACGGCGAGGATCTGGTGCACGCGCACGCCCTTGGAGCCGAAGGCGCCGCCGATGTGTTCGGAGCGCACCCGCACCGAGGCCGGGTCCAGGGAGAACAGCTTCGCCAGTTCGTCGGCGACCCAGCCGCTGCCCTGGTTGGAGTCGACGACCTCGAGGCGCCCGCTGTCCCAGCGCGCCATCGCGGCGTGCGGTTCCATCGAGCTGTGGTGCTCTTCGGGGGTGGTGTACTCCTGGTCCACGACATGTGCGGACGCGGCCAGTTCGGCCTCCAGGTCGCCCTTCTCCATCAGCATGCCGTCGCCCTCGGGCAGGTACGTGCCGGGGTGCGCGGAGCTGAACGCGACGTCGTGCGTCTCCTCCTCGTAGCGCACCACCAGGGCCTCGGCGGCCTCGCGGGCCTGCTCGGAGGACTCGGCGACGACCAGGGCCACCGGCCAGCCGACGAAGGGGATCCGGTCGTGCTGGAAGACCTCGACGATCGGGTCGGGCTTGCCGAGCATGCTGACGTAGTCGCCGTCGACGCGCGGCGCGTTGCCGTGGTGCAGGACGCTGAGGACGCCGGGCATCTTGCGGACGGGATCGGACTCCACCGAGAGGATCCGGCCGCGGGCGATGGTGGACAACACCAGCCAGCCGTGCGCGAGCTCGGCGTAGGGGACCTCTCCCGCGTACCGGGCCGCGCCGGTGACCTTGTCCCGGCCTTCCACGCGGGTGTAGGAAACACCGGCGGCGCCCGTCGCCGCGGGGGACGTGGTCGTCGTGGTCCGCGCCGTCATCGGCCGGCCTCCTCGGTGAGCTCGGTCAGCAGGGCGACGACGAGGTTGCGCATCAGCGTCACCTTGTAGCCGTTGTCGGGCAGTGCCTTGGCGGCGGCCAGTTCGGCATCGGCCGCGGCGGCGAAGGCCTCGGCGGTCGCGGGGCCGCCGGTCAGGGCCTGTTCGGCCGCCCGGGCACGCCACGGCCGCGAGGCCACCGCGCCGAAGGCCAGGCGCACTTCGCGTACGACACCGTCCTGGACGTCGAGCGCGGCGGCGATCGAGCCGATCGCGAAGGCGTACGACGCGCGCTCGCGCACCTTGCGGTAGCGGGAGCGGGCGGCGACCGGGGCGGGCGGCAGGGTGATGCCGGTGATCAGCGCGCCGGAGGGCAGCGCGGTCTCCAGGTGCGGGGTGCTGCCCACGGCCAGGTAGAAGTCCGCGAGCGGGATCTCGCCGGTGCCCTCTGCCGTCTCGTAGGAGACGACGGCGTCGAAGGCAGCGAGCGCCACCCCCATGTCGGAGGGGTGCACGGCCACGCAGTGCTCGCTGGCACCGAGGATGGCGTGGTTGTGGTGCTCGCCCCCGACGGCGGGGCAGCCGCTGCCGGGGTCGCGTTTGTTGCAGGGTTTGGACAGGTCGGCGAAGTAGCCGCAGCGGGTGCGCTGGAGCAGGTTGCCGCCGACGGTGGCCATGTTGCGCAGCTGGCCCGACGCACCGGCCAGGACGGCTTCGGCAAGGGCGGGGTAGCGGCGGCGCACTTCGGGGTGGACGGCGAGGTCGCTGTTGGTGACGGTCGCGCCGATGCGCAGACCGCCGTCGCCGGTGACCTCGATGCGGTCCAGGGGCAACTCGCGTACGTCGATGAGCAGTCCGGGCCGCTCCACGCCGGTCTTCATCAGGTCGACGAGGTTGGTGCCGCCGCCCAGGACGCGCGCGTCGGGCTCGGCGCCCAGGAGCGCGACAGCACCGGGGACGTCGAGGGCTCGCTCGTAACCGAATTCCCTCATGCCACGGCCTCCGTACCCTCGGTGTTGGCGGCGGCCGCCTGCGCGACCGCCTGGACGATCGACACATACGCGCCGCAGCGGCACAGGTTGCCGCTCATGCGTTCGCGGATCTCTTCGGCGCTCAGCTCGGGCACGCCCGCCTCGGGCCGCACGTCGGTGGTGGCGGCGCTGGGCCATCCCGCCGCGTGCTCCTCGATGACCGCGATGGCCGAACAGACCTGTCCCGGCGTGCAGTAGCCGCACTGGTATCCGTCGAGGTCGAGGAACGCCTGCTGCACCGGGTGCAGTTGGTTGCCCTGTGCCACGCCCTCGATGGTGGTGATCTCGCGCCCCTCGGAGGCGACGGCCAGTTGCAGGCAGGAGACGGCGCGCCGGCCGTCGACAAGGACCGTGCAGGCGCCGCACTGGCCTTGGTCGCAGCCCTTCTTGGTGCCGGTCAGATCGAGGCGCTCGCGCAGGGCGTCGAGCAGGGTGGTGCGGTGGTCGACGGGCAGCGTGTGCTTTTCGCCGTTGATGTTCAGGGTGATGGCGCTGGACGTCGATAGGGCCACGATCAGCCTTCTTTCGCTTCTGTCAGCTCGTGTCACGTGCGAGGGGGTGCTTCGTGGGGGTGGCCCCGGCGCTGAAGCCGCGTCGGGGTGGCGCTGTGCGGGCGGGGGTCGGCTCGGGGCGCCCGCGGCATGCGCGGCGGGGCGGGCGGTGCACGGCGTTCGCGACCGACCATCCCCACCGGCGGCGTCTGCCGGTATGGTGACCCTAAGCGGACAGCTGTCCGTTAGCTTCAAAACTTAACGGACAGCTGTCCGCTTAGCAAGGGCGCCCCACGATTCCCGGGAGGAGGACGAGTGCACCCCAAGAAGGACGCGTTGCGCTCGGACGCGCAACGGAATCGCGAACGCATCCTGGAAGTGGCCCTGGCCGAGCTGACCTGCTCGGCGGACGCCCCGCTGAGCGTCATCGCCAAGAAGGCCGGGGTCGGGCAGGGCACGTTCTACCGCAACTTCCCCAACCGCGAGGCCCTCGTCCTCGAGGTCTACCGCTACGAAGTGCAGCAGGTCGCCGACACCGCCTGCCAGCTGCTCCAGACCCGCCCGCCCGACCAGGCCCTGCGGGAGTGGATGGACCGCCTGGCGCAGTACGCCATGGCCAAGGCGGGCCTGGCCGACGCGATGCGCAAGGCCACCAGCACCCGGGGCACCCTGGCCGGTGTGGGGCACGGCCCGGTGACCGCGGCCGTCACCCTGCTGCTGGAGGCCAACGAAAAGGCCGGCACCATCCGCCCGGGCCTCACCCCCGACGACTTCCTGCTGGCCATCGCGGGCCTGTGGCAGATCGACCCGCACGGCGACTGGCAGACCCGCGCCGGACGCCTCATGGACCTGGTCATGG
>NZ_JBNNJZ010000573.1:0-5014 GCF_050270335.1 Streptomyces sp. NPDC059900 | reverse complement strand
AGGCCCGGGTGGCGTGCCACGCGGTCGTACTCGGCGCGCAGCGGCGCGAGCCGCCGGGCTCCGGCGGCCGACCGCTCGGAGAGCCGGTCGAGTTCGGCGCAGCACCGGGAGGCCGCGTCGAGCGCGGAGGCGGCCGCGCGGGTCCGCCTTCCGGCGTGCTCGGCGGCTTCCTGAGCGGCCCGGACGTCGGCCGGTGGCTGCTCGGCCGCGGCGGCGGCGTCCGGCTCGACGAGCAGGGAGCGCACCGCCGCCTCTTCGTTGCGCCACTCGTCGATACGGTGCTGGAGCTCGCGGTGGCGGGCATCGTCGAGCAGGGCTTCGGCCGCCTCGCCCGGCGTGTCGAACCCGGCGCGGAAGGCGGCGTCGGCGAGTCGCGCGTCGGCGTCCTTGAGCCGCTGCGCGGTGTCGTCGGCGGCGCGGGCGGCCTCCGCAGCTTCGGTCAGGAGCGCGGCCTGCCGCTCCAGCTGGGACGCGCGGGCCGCGACACTGCCGCTGGCTCCCCGCGCACGGGTCAACTCCTCCTCCAGACCGGCCTGTTCGCGGTCGAGGGAGTCCCGCAGGGTGGTGCGCGACGCGGCCCGTACGGCGGCTTCCTGCTGCACGGCGACCCTGCGGTCGTGCTCGCGCTCGGCCTGTGCGAGGGCTTCGCGGGAGGCGTGCAGAGCGGACGCGCCGCCGCGCGCCCCGGCGTGTTCGGCCCTCAGCTTCTCGACCGTCGCGGCGAGTCGCTCGACGGACGGTCCCTCCGCGGGGTCCGCCGGTTCCCCGCCGGTGGAGTCGTTGCCGGACGAGCCCAGCGCCGCCGCCCGGGCGGCCGCGAGCGCCTCGCGCACCTCGCCGAGCTGCCGCTCGTCCTGCGTGCGCCGCTCCTCCGCCCGCCGGTATGCGGCGAGCGCCGACTCCTCGGTGGCGCGGTCGACGTGACCGGCGTCCTTCGGGGCGGGCGCGGGGTGTTCGGTGGCGCCGCAGACCGCGCAGGGCGCGCCGTCGGCCAGGCCCGCGGCCAGCTCCGCCGCGATGCCGGTCAGGCGCTGTTCCTTCAGGGTCAGCCAGTGCTCGTGGGCCGCGGTGCTGCTCTCGCGGGCCGTGAGGGTGCGTTCGTACGCGGCCGTCGCCTCCTGAGCGAGGCCGTCGCGACGGCGTGCCGCGTCCAGCCTGCCCTGTGCGGGCTCCAGTTGGCCCGCGAGGTGCTCCGCGCGCGTGGCCGCCTCCTGGGCGGAGTCGATGCGCTCCTGGAGTGCGGCCTTGCTCGCCGCCCAGCTGTCGAGCCAGCCCGCGGCCTCGCGCAGCAGTTCGTCGTCTGCCCGCTCCTCGCGCTCCAGGGAGGTGCGCTCCGTGCGGAGTTGCGCCAGGCGCTGCTCGGCGCGCCGGGCGGATTCGAGGCCGCCGAGCTCTTCGGCGGCCTTGCGCGCGGCGGCGGCGAGGCCCGATGAGCCGGAGTCCGCGAACGTGGCGGGCAGGTGTCCGCGCGCGCGTGCCTCGTCGTCGCTCGCGCGGCGGTGCTCCTCCTCGGTGGCCCGGCGCAGGCCGAGGGCGGGGGCGACCGTCTCGGCCTTGCGGGCCCGCTCCATCCGGCTCTACCGTTCGCGGTGCTCGCCCGCGCGCTCCCGGAGGCGATCGGCCCGCTCCCGCGCCAGGGCGAACCGCCGTTGCAGGGAGTCGAGTTCGCGTACGCCGTCGAGCCTGCGCCCTGCGGCGGCCTGCGCGGATTCGGCGGCGTCAAGCGCGCACCCGGCGATCGCATGCTGTTCGCGGGCGCTGGTGCGGGCGACGGCGGCCCAGGCCAGGACGGCGTCGGCGAGCCCCGGATCACCGGGCGAAAGGTCCGGCAGCGGCGACTGTGCGCCGTCGAGCGCGTCCCCGGCGGCCTGCTGCATCCGGTGCGCGTCGGCCAGGAGCTCCCCGTCGCCCTCCCGCACCGCGCCCTCGGCCTCGCGCCGCTGCTCGGCGAGCCGCTGCTCGACCGCGGCGAACCTGCGCGTGTCGAAGAGCCGCCCGAGCAGCTTGCCGCGGGCCTCGGCGTCGGCCCGCAGGAAGCGCGCGAAGTCGCCCTGCGGCAGCAGCACCACCTGGCAGAACTGTTCCTTGCTCATGCCGAGCAGCTGGGTGATCTCCTCGCCGACCTCCTGGTGGGAGCGGCTGAGGTCCTTCCACGTGCCGGGCTGCCCGGCTTCCCCGGTCTCGTATTCGCGCAGCCAGCTCTGTGCCTTCTCCGTGGTCGTGCCGGTGCCGCGCTTCTTGGGGCGTTCCCAGGGCGGCTGCCGGGTGACTTCGAGGCGGCGTCCCGCGACGGTGAGTTCGAGGCACACCTCGGTCCGCGTTCCGGACTCCGCGTGGTCGCTGCGCAGCGTCACACCCTGGCCGCTGCCCTGGCGGGGTCCGGGCACCGAGCCGTACAGGCCGTAGCAGACGGCGTCCAGGACGGAGGTCTTTCCCGCGCCCGTCGGCCCGTGCAGCAGGAAGAGCCCGGCGGCGGAGAGATCGTCGAAGTCGATGTCCTGGGTGGTGCCGAAGGGGCCGAACGCGGTGATCCGGAGCCGGTGCAGCCTCATCGGGCCACCTCGCGCAGCGTCTCGTCGGTGCGGACCGTGTCGAACGCCGCCCGCAGCACCGCCTGCTCCCGCTCGTCGGGCCCCGCGCCGCGCACATGGGTCACGAAGTCCTCCGCGATCTGCTGGTCGGTGCGGCCCTCAAGACGCTTCGCGTAGGAGACGTCCGGGTCCTCGGGGGCGCGTTCCGGGTCGAAGACGAGGCTGAGGGTGTGCGGGAAGCGCTCGCAGAGGCGAGCCATGGGGTCGTCGGGGCGCACCGGGTCGGTGAGGGTCGCCTCGACCCAGGAATCCTCGTGGGCGGCGAGTTCCGGGTCGTCGAGCAGCGTCTCGATGGCGCCCCGGATACGGGCGAGCGGGCGGGGCACCGGGCAGTCGATGCGCTCGGCGGTGATCTCCCCCGCCGGGCCGAGGTCGACGAGCCACATGCTCTTGCGGTGCGCGGACTCGGAGAACGAGTACGGCAGCGGGGAGCCCGAGTAGCGGACGCGCTCGCTGATGGCCTGGCTGCCGTGCAGGTGGCCGAGCGCCGCGTAGTCGACGCCGTCGAAGACTCCCGACGGCACGGCGGCCACTCCGCCGACGGTGATGTCCCGCTCGCTGTCGCTGGCCTCGCCGCCGGTGACGAAGGCGTGGGCGAGGACGACGGACCGCGTGCCCGGCGGCCGGGCGGCCAGGTCGGCGCGCACCCGCTCCATGGCGGCCCCGAGCACCGCCTCGTGTCCCGCGCGCTTGACCCCGAGTTCGTCCTTGACCAGCGCCGGTTCGAGGTAGGGCAGGCCGTAGAACGCCACGTCGCCGTGGCCGTCGGCCAGGATCACCGGTTCCCCGCAGGCGGCGGGCGCGGTGCGCAGGTGGATGCCCGCGCGGCCGATGAGCCCGGCGCCGACGCCCAGGCGGCGCGCCGAGTCGTGGTTGCCGGAGATCATCACCGTCGGGATGCCGACGTCCGCGAGCCGGTGCAGGGCGTCGTCGAACAGCTCGACGGCGGCGAGCGGCGGCACCGCCCTGTCGTACACGTCCCCGGACACGACCACGACGTCCGCCTCGCGCTCACGCGCCGTGGCGACGAGATGACCGATGAATCCGGCCTGGGCGCCGAGCATGTTCACGCGGTGGAAGGACCGGCCCAGATGCCAGTCGGACGTGTGCAGAATTCTCAAGACGCCGCTCCGGCCCGCATGTTCGCTCAACCCCTCCTACGCCCCGGATCCAGCACCGCCCCAGCACGGGCCTCGCCGACAGCACCCACCACGCTAGCGCCTGTGGGCCCCTGCTCGATCACGAACCTCAATCTGCCGCCGGGGACGACGGCGGCTGCGGGGACTGCGAGACGGGCGGCTGCTCCTGCGGCGAAGAGGGCGTCTGCGGCGACGAGGCGGGCGGGGAGGAGGGCTCGCCGGTGGAGGGGGACGGGGACGGGGACGGGGACGAGGGAGAGGCGGAGGGAGTGGAGACGGACGGGGACGGGGACGGCTCGTTCACCGGCGGCTGGGTCTTCGTGTCGCCGCCTCCCGTGTCGCCCTTGTCACGTTCGAACCAGTCGCCGCTCTCGGGGTCGTACATGACGAACACGTTCACGACCTGGGCGGCGGGCGCCACGACCACGACGTTCGACGGCTGGTAGCCGGGCCACGCCTCGCCCGTCCGCTTGGGGGTGCTCTTCTGCGCGACGGGCGGGAGCAGCGGATTGCCGCAGGCACAGCGCACGCGCGGCACGCCCCGGTCGTCGACGAGGACGGCGGTGCCGGCCTGGAGGACGGCCTGGTAGGCGGTGGGGCCGCCGTCGCGGTAGCCGTGGTTGGTGACGCGGGTGTCCATGCGCAGCTGTACGGGCGTGAGCGAGCGGAGGTACGCGGGGACGGCCGAGGCGTCGATGTCGAGCACCGAGGCGAACGCCTTGTTCTTCGCCGGGTCGCCCGTGAGGGCGCCGACCTGCTTCTCCACGTCGCAGCTGCCGACCTTGCGCGTCCCGCCGTAGAGGCCGGGCGCGGAGCCGTCGACACCGCGGGTCACGTTGGCCGACGCCGACGAGCTCGGCAGCGCGCTCGGCGACGCGGGCGTGGAGTCGTCCCGGGCGGTCGAATCGGTGAACGGGTCGGGGCCCGACTTGCCCGCGGGCTGGAGGATGACCTCACCGGCGGATTCCTTGGTGCCGCCCGAGCCGTCGGGACGCGTGAGGACGACGGTCAGCACGACCGCGGCCACGAGCACCAGGGAGATCGCCGCCACGCGCGGCGCAGACCGCCACCAGGGACGGTCCGGCTCCGGGCTCCCGCCGGGGCTCGCGCCGTCCGGCGGGCCGCTAGGCGGACCGCCCGGAGGCTGCGACGGCCGGTCCCCGCCGGGCGGCGGCGTCGAACCCGCCTGGGTCGCGCCCGGCTGGGAAGAGCCCGGCTGGGACGGACCCGGCTGGGAAGGGCCCGAGAGCGGGCCTGACGGCGGTCCTGTGGGGCGTCCTGACG
>NZ_JBNNJZ010000572.1:0-5021 GCF_050270335.1 Streptomyces sp. NPDC059900 | reverse complement strand
TTCCTGGGCAACGGCGTCTCCGAGCTGGTCACCATGGCCGTCCAGGCGCTCCTGGAGGACGGCGACGAAGTCCTCATCCCCGCCCCGGACTTCCCGCTGTGGACCGCCGTGACGACCCTCTCCGGAGGCAAGGCCGTCCACTACACGTGCGACGAGTCCGCGGACTGGTACCCGGACCTGGACGACATGGCGTCGAAGATCACCGACCGGACGAAGGCCGTCGTGATCATCAACCCGAACAACCCCACGGGCGCCGTCTATCCCAAGGAGATCCTCGAAGGCATCCTCGACCTCGCGCGCCGCCACGGCCTGATGGTCTTCGCCGACGAGATCTACGACCAGATCCTGTACGACGACGCCGTGCACCACAGCGTCGCGGCCCTCGCCCCCGACCTCGTCGTGCTGACCTTCTGCGGCCTCTCGAAGACCTACCGCGTCGCGGGTTTCCGCTCGGGCTGGCTGGTCGTCACGGGCCCGCAGCAGCACGCGAAGAGCTACCTGGAGGGGCTGACGATGCTGGCCTCCATGCGGCTGTGCCCGAACGCTCCCGCCCAGTACGCCATCCAGGCCGCGCTCGGCGGCCGGCAGTCCATCCGCGAGCTGACCGCCCCGGGCGGCAGGCTCTACGAGCAGCGCGACATGGCGTGGAGCAAGCTGAACGAGATCCCCGGTGTCTCCTGCGTGAAGCCGAAGGGCGCCCTGTACGCCTTCGCGCGCCTGGACCCCAAGGTCCACCCCATCCACGACGACGAGAAGTTCGTCCTCGACCTGCTCCTCCAGGAGAAGATCCAGGTCGTCCAGGGCACGGGCTTCAACTGGCCGCGCCCCGACCACTTCCGCATCCTGACCCTCCCTTACGCTGACGACCTCGACGCGGCGATCAGCCGCATCGGCCGCTTCCTGAGCGGATACCGCCAGTGATGCCATCGGATGACGGGGGTCGTGTGCCGCTCTGTTCCGCCTGCCGGGTCCCTTCCCACACCCAGTTCGCCTCGCCCGACCTGGTCGAGCGCATCGTGTACGGCGATCTGGACCCCGCGGCCGACCCGGCCTGGCCGGAATCGGGCGCCGCCACTCTGGAGGACTACGCCCGCTGGTGCGGCCATCTGTGCGGTCTGACCTGCCTGCGGATGGCGCTGGGCCCTTCCTCGCCCTCGCTCTTCGAACTGCGGGACGGCGCGCTCAAGTACGGCGCGTACACGGAGGACGCCGACGGGGAGATCCGCGGGCTGATCTACGCCCCGTTCGCGGAGTATGTGCGCGACGCGCACGGCGTCGACGCCACGGTGCACCGGCATCTCACGGTGGAGGAGCTCACCGGCCTGCTCGACGAGGGCCGCTCGGTGATGGTCTCGGTGCACTTCGAGATCCGCCGCCCGCACCGCCCCTCGCCCGGCCGGGGCGGTCACCTGGTGCTCGTCACCGGGCGTTCCGCGGACGGGGGCCTGCATCTGCACAACCCGTCCGGGATCGACGCCGCCACGAGAACGGCGGACCTGTCACTTTCGGCCTTCGAACCGTTCTTTGCCGGTCGCGGCGTGTCCCTGCGCTGACACAGGGTCATCCCTGCTGCCAGGATGGCGCGATGATGCGTGGAGGCAGAGTCGCCGTCGTGGGCGGGAGCATCGCCGGATGCGCCGCCGCACTCGCCGCGTACCGCGGTGGCGCCGACGAGATCACGGTGTACGAACGGGCCGCGGGCCATCTCGCGGACCGGGGTGTCGGGCTCGCGGTGCACAACTCCCGGTACGTGGAGCTGGACTCCGCCGGGTATCTGGACGCGGACATGCCGTGGGTGCAGCTGGCGCGGCGCCGCTGGTATGCGCGGGACGGGTCGGCGGCGGGGCCGCTCGGGCACGAGATCGGGGCCATGCCGTTCCCTTTCCGTACCTACAACTGGGGTCCCCTGTGGCGTGAGTTGCGCGGCCGGGTGCCCGGGTCCGTGGTCTTCCGCCCGGGCGTGGCCGTGGAGAGCGTGCGACCGGGCGACGGGCACGCCGAGGTGGTCACCGCGGACGGCACCGAGCGCGTCGACCTCGTGATCGGCGCCGACGGCTACCGGTCGGTGGTCCGTGCGGCGGCGTTCGAGGCCGTGCGTCCCGCGTACGCCGGCTATCTCGCCTGGCGCGGCGCCTTCCCCGCCGACCGGCTCGCCGACCCGGAGCTGTGGGCCCGGGAGGACTGCGCGTACGTCGTCTTCCCCGGCGGTCACGTCATCATCTACCGCATCCCCGACGGCGCCGGCGGCCACCGCGTCAACTGGGTCCTGTACACCGCGCCGCCGCCGGATCTCGACCCGGGGCTCGGCCTCGACCTGCGGCTCGCCGCTCCCACCAGCCTGCCGCCCGGCGGGCTCACGGAGGCGCTCTCCTCCCATCTCCGTCATGTGTGCGACGAGTTGCTGCCTCCCTACTGGGGCGACCTCGTCCGCGCGACGGCCCCCGACGAGCTCTTCCTCCAGCCCATGTACGACTTCACCGCGCCCCGCTACACCTCGGGCCGGCTGCTCCTGGCGGGCGACGCGGCCACCGTCGCCCGGCCGCATACCGGGGCCGGCGCGGTCAAGGCGCTGCAGGACGCGACGGTCCTGGAGTCCGCCTTCGCCACGGCCACGACCTGGCCGGACGCCCTGGACACGTACGACACCGACCGCACCGTCGCCGGGGGCGCGATGGTCGATCTCGGCCGCCGCCTCGGCCGCGCGCTCGTCGAGGAGACGCCGTCCTGGCGGACGATGGACCAGACGGCCCTGGAGACATGGTGGAAACAGGCCGACGGGGGCGGCGCGTTCGGGGGCCGCGAGCTGAAGCGATGAGCCGGGGCCCCGGCCGGGACGGCGGGGCCTGATACCCACCTGCCGGTTTGGGTATGCACGCCAAGATCAATAAGATCCGGCGATGATCACAAGACATCGGCTGGCGGCCGGGGCCTTCGCCCTGCTCGCCGCCTTGACCGCCGGACTCGGCACGGCGGGCCCCGCCGCCGCCGACGACGAACCGGCACAGCCATCGCCCAAGGTCGAGCTGGTCCTCGACGTCAGCGGTTCGATGCGGGCCCGCGACATCGACGGCAAGTCACGGATGGCGGCGGCGAAGCAGGCGTTCAACGAGGTGCTCGACGCCACGCCCGACGAGGTGCAGCTGGGCATACGGACGCTGGGCGCCAACTACCGCGGCGACGACCGCAAGACGGGCTGCAAGGACACCGAGCTCCTCTACCCGGTCGCGGAGCTCGACCGTTCGGCGCGCACCGAGGCGAAGACCGCGGTGGCCACGCTCGCGCCCACCGGCTGGACGCCGATCGGCCCCACCCTCCTGAAGGCGGCCGACGACCTCAAGGACGACAACAAGGAGCGCAGCCGCCGCATCGTCCTCATCTCCGACGGCGAGGACACCTGCCAGCCGCTCGACCCCTGCGAGGTGGCCCGCAAGATCGCCGCCGAGGGCATCCACCTCACGGTCGACACGCTCGGCCTGGTGCCGGACGCCAAGACCCGCGACCAGCTGAGCTGCATCGCGGAGGCCACCGGCGGTACGTACACGTCGGTGCGGCACACCGATGAACTCTCCGGCCGCGTCAAGCAGTTGGTGGACCGCGCGGCCGACCCCGTCGCGACCCCGGTGGCGACCGAGGGCACCGCGCAGTGCTCCGACGCCCCGCAGCTGAAGGCGGGCGTCTACACCGACCGGGAGAAGTTCGGCGAGCACCGCTGGTACCGCGTCGACGTCGAGCCCGGCAAGGAGCTGCGCGCGGCCGTCAGCGTCGGCGCGGACCGCGCGGTGAACCGTGACTACGGCGTACTGCTGCGGGCCTCGACCGAGCACGGGCGCGAGATCGTGCGCGGCTCCGAGGCGGGCGACGGACGTACGGACGTGATCTCGACCGGCCTGCGTTACCCGAAGCCCGAGGACGACGGCGACAGCGACGACGGCGGCGAGCCCGCCGCCGAAACCGTGTGTCTCCAGGTCAGCAACTCCTTCTCGGCGCCCGCCTCCGTCAAGACGACTCCGGGCCTGCCCGTCGAGCTGGCCGTCGACCTGGTGGACGCGCCCGACGAGGCGTCGGACGTGGCGTCCTTCGGCCTGGGCAACGGCTGGTGGCTGCTGGGCACGCTGATCCTCGTCGGCTTCCTCGCCGGTCTGGTCTGGGGCTGGGTATCGCGCTGGCGCTTCGCGGTCTGGAGGACCAACTGATGCGTACGACACGTGTACTGCTGCGGGCCGGTCTGCTGGCCGGTGCCGCGCTGCTCGCCCTCACCGGGTCGGCCGGCGCGGCGTTCGCCGACGCGGACGACGGCGACGGCGACGCCAAGTCCGCCGCGCCGACCGAGGCCGGTACGTCGTTCCGTACGGCGACCGCGATCCCGTTGGACCAGGAGGCCACGGCGGACGCGTCCACCGGCGACTACCTGTACTGGTCGTTCCCGGCGGACATCGGACAGCGCCCCACCGTGCACGCCACGGTGAAGCTGCCCGAGGCCGCCACCCGGCACGGCGACTCCACCTGGCAGGTCGACGTGTACGACGGGCTGCGGCGCCATCAGGCGTGCCGGTTCGGCGCACAGTCACGGACCGCGGCGCAGGATGCAACCACCGTCGAGCTGTCCTGCACCCTGCGCACGGTGCGCGCCTTGGCCGAGCCGTGGGCCAACGACCCGCTGCCCGGCACGTACTACGCGCGCCTGACGGTCACCGGCCTCAAGGCGGACGACCTGGGTCTGCCGGTACAGGCCGCCATGAAGGTGACGTCGAACGACGCGGGCGGCGCGGCGGCGGTGGACGGCGCGCTCGCGGAGCCGCTGGTGCCGGGGACCGGCACGAAGACGCAGACGGCGGCCAGTGAGCCGGAGGACGGCTGGGCGTCCGGCTGGTGGTCGTCCCGCTGGCTGTGGACCGCGGGCGGCGGCGTGCTCGGCGCCCTCGCGGGCATCGGGGGTTACTGCCTGACGCGCGGCTCGGGCCGTCCCGCGCGCGTACCCGCGGGCATCTGACGACCACGACGGCGGCCGGACCGGGTATGCC
>NZ_JBNNJZ010000571.1:2402-5043 GCF_050270335.1 Streptomyces sp. NPDC059900 | reverse complement strand
TCCGTAGAGCAGGGGCGTCTTTTGCTGGTTGTCGCGGTAGACGTCTTCGCCGCGTTTGATGGTGTCGCCGGCCTTGGGCACCCAGGTTACGATTCCGGAGACGCCGCCCGCTCCCGGCTTGGCGCCGCCGCCGGAGGATGGGGCCAGCACGGTGGACGCATCGCCGTAGCTGAGCTGGCCGTCCACGGTCTGAGTGTCGGTGAGGGAGGTGCGCTGCACCTTCGCTGTCGCCGAGGGACCCTTGGATGCCTGCGGCTTGTCGTCGTCACTGCCGCCCAGCGTGCCGGTGGCGGCCAGGCCCGCGGCCGCGGCTACGGCGATCGCCACCAGCACGATCAGGGTGGTGCGCAGCGGCCGCCGCTTGCGGTGGCTGAGCGCCGGCTCCTCGCCGCCGTCGGCGCCGTCCTGGCCCTCGCCGCCGGCCGGGACGGGGGCCGGGGCCGGAGGGTCCTGGGCGGAAGCGGCGAGCGCCGCCCCGGTCGGCTGCTCGGTGGCCAGGGCACCGGGCCCGCGCACTTCCAGCGCGGCGGCCGGGTCGCTGTCGGGCTGGCCGGGCCCCCGCGGTGCGGGGGTGTGGTCCGGCGACGTCACTGCTCGGACCCGTCAGTGAAGTACAGCTCGCCGCCCGGCGACTTGTCCTGGCAGGCCTGCGAGGCCTTTTGCAGTTTCGGGTCGTCGGGCATCATGCCGATCTTGCCGAGCGGTACGTTGAGCCGGGTGCCGTCGATCTCGGGGTCCGGGAACTTCGGGATGCCGTTCTCGCGGATGCACTTCGCCCACGAGGTCACCTTGGAGGTGTCCATCTTGCCGCCGTTCTCGCGGGAGCGCCCCTGCGGCATCTTGTCGCGGCAGGCCTCCATCGCCTGCTGGGTCTTCGGGTCGTCCTGGCCGTTGCCGGGGTTCATGATGACCCGGCCGTCGGCGTCCTGTTCCGGGTCGGGGTAGTCGGGCACGCCGTTGGCCCGCATGCACTTCGAGTAGGCCAGCGCCTGGGTGAATCCCTTGTCCTTGGTTCCGGGGGACTTGCTGCTGTCCGAGTCGGCGGCACTCGAGTCACCGGAGCATCCGGCGGCACCGAAAGCGGCGAAAAGCAGGGCGGACGTGGCGATCAGGGTGCGCGCTTTGGTGCGCTTGCTTGTGATGGGCATGCGGCTGTTTCTACGTGGACGGCGGTCACACGGCGGACACAGCCGCCGCCGTCCAACTGTCCATGGCGCAGGCGTTTGTGACCGCACGGTTACCGGGGTCCTCACACGGTGAGGACATGACACTGACTGCTGCGGCCACCTCCCCCGAGGCCTCCCCCGGCACCGCTCCGCCGCCCCAGCGCCGCTGGTTCTGGCGCTCTCCCCCGGACCAGCCCTCCTGGGCCCGCCCGGCGCTGCTGGGGGTGGCCGCGCTCGCCGCCGTGCTCTACGGCTGGAATCTGACCAGCAGTTCCTACGCCCCGTACTACTCGGTGGCCGCCCGCAGCATGTCGGAGAGCTGGCACGCGTTCTGGTTCACCGCCCTCGACCCGGCGGCCACCATCACCATGGACAAGGTCGGCGGTTTTCTGTGGCCGCAGGCCCTGGCCGCCCGGCTGTTCGGCTTTCACGCCTGGGCGCTGACGCTGCCCCAGGTGCTTGAGGGCGTGGTGTCGGTGCTGGTCCTGTACCGGGTGGTGCGCCGCTGGCAGGGTCCGGTGGCCGGGCTGGCCGCGGCGGGGCTGCTGACCTTGACGCCGGTGGCCGCGTCGATGTTCGGCCACGCGATACTCGACGCTTCCCTCACCATGTGCCTGGTGCTGGCCGCGGACCAATACCAGAAGGCGGTCATGACCGGCCGCACAGGTCCGCTGCTGCTCAGCGGCGTGTGGATCGGCCTTGGCTTCCAGACCAAGATGATGCAGGCCTGGGTCGTTGTTCCGGCGCTCGCCCTGGGCTATCTCATCGCCGCCCCGCACCCGCTGCGCAAGCGGCTGGGGCAGCTGGTGGCGGCCGGCGGCGTGCTGCTGGCCGTGTCACTGTCGTGGGTCGCGCTGATGACCTTCACCCCGGAGAGCTCGCGCCCGTACGCGGACGGCACCACCAACAACAGTGCCTTCGCCATGGTGTTCGGCTACAACGGGCTCGACCGCCTGCACGACGGCCTGATCGACGGCTCGTTCCAGGGGACCTTCCAGGGTGCGCCACCCCCGCAGGACCAGGCCGGCGCCCGGGCGGGCGACGCGCAGGCCATGCCGGGCACCGAGGGGTGGGGCAAGCTCTTCGGTCCCCGGTTCGCCGCGCAGATCGGCTGGCTGTATCCGCTGGCGCTGCTGTCCCTGGTCCTGGGCCTGACCCGGCACCGCCGCGCCCCGCGCACCGACCAGCGGCGGGCCGGCTATCTGATGTGGGGCGGCTGGCTGCTCACCTCGGCGGTGCTGCTCAGCGCCATGGGGGTCCCGCACACGGCCTACGTCACGCTGCTGGCACCCGCGCTGGCCGCGCTGGCCGCCGCCGGGATCGTGGCGCTGTGGCGCATCCACCGCACGGCGCTCGGCCCGCCGCAGACCCTGGTGCTGCCGGCCCTCATCGTCGTACAGGAGGCATGGACGCTGCATGTGGCCGCCCAGTACCCAACGATCGTGCCGTGGCACACGCCAGTGAACCTCGCAGCC
>NZ_JBNNJZ010000571.1:0-2392 GCF_050270335.1 Streptomyces sp. NPDC059900 | reverse complement strand
CGGCGTCCGTCGCGGCCTGCGCGGCGCTCGTCTACGCGGTGCTGCCGGCACCGCCGGATGCCCGGCTGTCCCGCCGGATCGGGGTGGCCGGGCTGGTGGCGGGCTGCGTGGCGATGTTCGCCGCGCCCACGGCGTGGTCGCTGTCGGTGCTGGACTCCACGTACGCCGGCTCGTCCTTCGACGCCTACGCCGGGCCGCCCTACCGGCCGGAGGGCGGCACGCCGGGCAAGAAGAACGGCGGGCCGGTCGTATCCGCGGGCGGACAGCAGGCTTCCGGGCAGCCGGGCCGCTCCTCCGGCCCCTCCGGGGCCCGGAGCGGCGGCGGCATCGTGACCGGGCTGAGCAAGGACCAGAAGAAACTCCTGGCGTACGTCCAACAGCACAACCGCGGCGCCCGGTACACCTTCTCCACCGACAGCTGGGAGGCGGCGGCCCCCTACATCTACGCCAGGGCCCTGCCCCTGTTGCCGCTCGGCGGGTTCACGGGCGGGGCCAACTCCGCGACCCTGGCCGAGTACCGCAAGCTGGTCGCGGACGGCAAGCTGCGCTTCGCACTGCTGCGCGGCGGCGACGGGAAGGCGGGCGCCTCACAGCCCGCAAGCTCGGTGGGCCAGATCAGCGACTGGGTCAGGTCCGCGTGCACCAAAGTCGAGCCGAGGGTGTACGGCGCACAGCAGCCGGCCGGCAAGGGCGCGGGGAAGCCCAAGGGAGGCGAAAGCCCGAAGGACCCAAAGGATCCGAAGAGCCCGCAGGGAGCGCAAGAGCGGAAGGACCCGAAGGGCCGCCCGGCACCCAAGGCGCCGCAGGAGGGGACGGGATCGCGCTCCGCGGAGGATCAGGCCCAAGCGAAGCCCTCGAAGGGCACGGCCGAGCCCGGGCAGCAGGACCAGGCTGGCCCGCAGGGCCAGGAGACCCTCTATCGCTGCTCTCCTGGCGCGGTATGACATGAGCCGGGCATGAAGCCGGGCACTGACGTGGGCGGCGGCCCTGTCCGGGCCGCCGCCGGCCTCACCAGGCGACCGGCAGCTCTTCCACGCCGTACTGCGCGGCAAAGGGACGGAACCGCAGCTCGGCCTCCGGAACGGCGAGCCGCAGCCCGGGGAAGCGCGCCAGCAGACCGGCGACGGAGGCCCGCAGTTGCAGGCGCGCGAGCGCGGCCCCGATGCAGTGGTGGATGCCGTGCCCGAACGCCAGGTGTGAGGAGGCGTCCGCGCGCGTGAGGTCCAGGCGGTCCTCGGGGCCGCCGGGCAGCCTGGTGCGGTTGACCGCGAGGAGGGAGCAGGAGACGGTTTCGCCGGCCTTGATCTGCTGACCGCCCAGGGTCACGTCCTCCAGCGCCGTGCGCGGCGACGCCGTCGAGACCACCGTGACGTGGCGCAGCAGTTCCTCCACCGCCTGGTCCAGCAGGTCCGGCCGCGCGCGCAACAGTGCGAGCTGGTCGGGGTGCTGCACCAGGGTGAGCACGCCCAGGCCCAGCATCTGCGTCGAGTTCTCCAGCGCGCCCGCGAGAAACGAGTTGGCGACGCCGACCAGTTCGGCGTCGGTCAGCTCCGCGCCGTGTTCGCGGACGATGGTGCCGAGCAGGTCCTCGCCGGGCTTGCGGCGCTGCCGCGCGACGATGCCGCCGAGGTAGGAGAGGTAGGCCTTCTGGGCCGCTATCCGCCGCCGGGCGCGGCCGGCGGAGTGGGCGTCCATCCGGCTGGGCGCGCGCACGTCGAGCATCCGGCCCAGCTGGGCGAGGTCGTCGCGCGGGATGCCCAGCAGCGCGCAGCTGACCAGGCCCGGCACCGGCCAGCCGAAGTGCCGCATCAGGTCGGCCGGCGGCCCGTTTTCGGCCAGCACGTCGAGCCGCTCGGCCACCACCGCGTCGACGGCCGGTGCCATCGAGCGGATGTGCCGGCTGGTGAAGGCCGGCGCAAGGAGTTTGCGCAGCCGGCCGTGGTCCGGGGGGTCGTAGTGCAGCAGGTTTCCGGGCTCCTTGGGCTGCGAGATGGCCTTTTGCTGTACGGGCGGCACGGAGCTGAACCGGTCGGTGTCGCTGAGCACCGCCCGTACCTCCGCGCGCCCCGTGACCACCCAGTCGAAGACCCCGGGGTCGCGGGCCACGGGCGTGCTGTGGCTCATCCGGGTCAGCTCGGGCGTCGGGGCGAGGCCGTCGCGGCGCAGGTGCGGGGGCAGTTCCGGTGGCTGCGGCATGGGGTGCCTTTCCGTTTACCAGGAGACCGGGAGGTTCTCGTTACCAGGAGACCGGGAGGTTCTCGATGCCGAAGGTGGCCATCCACGGCGGCCGGAACCGCAGGTCCTCGCGGGGCACCGCGAGCCGCAGCTCGGGGAAGCGACGCAGCACGGCCGCGAAGGCGATCCGCAGTTGCATGCGGGCGAGGGCCGCGCC
>NZ_JBNNJZ010000570.1:0-5050 GCF_050270335.1 Streptomyces sp. NPDC059900 | reverse complement strand
GGACAAGAACTCCGCCCACGTGATGCTCGTCCGGGCTGGTCTCGCACCCGGCTAGCGCTGATCGTGCAAGACCTGCACCCCCGTCGGGGGGTCAGGCGACGTGAGCTAGGAATCCCCCGGCTTCAGCTGGGGGAGGAGTCAACTGTCGTGGTGCTCTTCTACATCGCCAGGACGTTTCACCACCAGGGTGAAGAGTCCAGGATGCAGCGCCAGCTCCTCGAGGCACAGCGTCTCGAGCTCGCGATGCAACGCGAGGTCGCAGTGGAGCAGCACCGGAGTGCTCAGCAGGCCGCCGCGGCGACACTGCGGCGCCAGCACCAGAGCCTGTTGCAAATGGCGATCAGCGACCCACTGCTCATGGAGTGCTGGCCAGGTTACGGGCCGCGCGTCACGGGGAGCCGACGCAGGCAGTACATGTACGCGAACCTAGTGATCTCGCACCACGCTATGTGCTTCGACTTGGGCTACTACACCGACGACGAGATCGAGGAAGCTCTCTTTCACACCTTCAGCAGCACGGTGACGAAAGAGTTCTGGCAGGAAACCCGCTCTCGGCGCAATGGCTCAACCCCCTACGGCGGCAGCATGCGCAAATTCTACGAACTGGCCGAGGCAGCCTATGCGCGGCGCACGGGCGACCAGTAGGCACGGCCCGGCGTATCCCGCCGGGCCGTGGCCGGTATCAGGCAGTGGGCGGGATCCACCCTGCGCTGATCAGTACATCGCGGGGAACCACGACGAGGTTCTCTCCGGCACCGATACCGGAACCCTGCGGCAGGCTGTTCTGGAGTTCCGTCGATGCTGCGGTGCCGATAAAAGCAACGTCTCCGTTGGAAAGCGAGAACACTGCGGGACAGTTGGAGTCGTGGATGCAGCGTCGGCCCGTGGTGTCCAGCCGCCTAACAATCTTCATGTGAATTCGGGCGTTCCTTCTGTGTGAGGACCTGCGGGTTTGCATGTCAGGCGTTTCCGGTGCAGTCCGCACGAGTTCTGGCCGATGAAGCACGAAGAGCCGCCAGGTACGCGCGCGTGAGGGGCCGTCGCGCACGCCACCGCTCGAACGGTGGCCGCAGCCTAGGGCACGGCCGACGCCCAGCGCAGGTACCCGGCTCAGGATCCAGGCGTGTCCGCGCCTGGCATCTGCCGGGCCGTGCACATCATGCCGGCGGGACGTGTGTGCTCTGCCCCGACCACCCTTCTCGGGTCCGGCCGCCCGGTTCGCCCCCAGACGTCGCCAACCCGGCCCGGCAGAGCCCGGACAGGGCGCAGCGCACCGACGGATGCTGCGGGTAACGGCCCGGTACAGGAGTTGTGCTGCTGCGTACCCGGCATCCGTGCGGTCGTCAGCCGGTGATGCCGCGCCGGGGACGCAGCGTGCGCAACGAGGTCGGGTGACCGTGAAGCTCGCCTCACTCCCGGGAGTGTCCGGGGATGCACCCGGTTGATGGCGTCACCCGCAGGCGGTACCGCGGGGGCCGGCAGACTGTGGCCGTGCGGCGGCAAGGGACGAGTGCCGGGATGCTGACCGAGCGCTCGTGATGCGGAATGCTGTTGTCATGAGCGAAGAATCCCAGCGGCTGGCGAAAGCTCTCACCGAGTTCCGGGAAGCCGGGGGCATCTCCGTCAGGGAGCTGGCGTATCGCACCGGGTTGAGCCAGGCGACCATCAGGCTCCACGAGAGTGATCGCGGACGCTTGCCCGTCCCCTTCGCAGCCCGGCGTCTGGAGGAGGTACTCGGTTGGGCACCGGGCAGCGTCCCGACCGCGTGGCGCGAGACGACGGATCGCCAGCTCCCGCCGGACTCCGGCGCTGTCACTGGGTAGTTCGATAGATCAGGTGATGGGGGTACGGCCCCGGACTGCTGGTGCCCCACGTCCCCGGGCTTTCCGTACCCGCCTCGTGGCGGGCCTGTACTCCTTGGTGCCGACCACTACGCCGCTGGCCTTCGGGCCGCACCGCCGCACGCGGGATCCAGCGGCTGCCCCCTGGCGGGTGTCGCTGTTCCCGGCAGGGCGCGCCGGGGGCCTCGGGCACACCTGCAGGCGGGGCCTATTGGCGTGCGGCAGGCCTGGAACCGCGCAGGCCGACGGCGGCGATCAAGGTCCCCAGCACCACCATGGCCACCGGTGAGAAGCGCCGTGCGGTAGGCGTCCAGGACCGCGCCGGGTGAGCCGTCGGTGCCGGCTGCGGCGATCCCGTACACCGCGGTCACTGCGGAGATCCCGACCGCCGAGCCGAACTGGGTGAACGTGTAGAGCAGTCCGCCCGCCAGGCCCTGCTCCTCGCGGGCCACGCTCTCGGTCGCCGCGATGGTCAGCGGCCCGTAGGCCAGCGCGAAGGCGGTGCCCGCGATGATCAGGCTGGGGAACATCGCCGCGTAGGACCAGTCCGCGCTGACCGGCAGGAAGAGCCCGTAGGCCAGGATCGCCAGCACAAAGCCGCCGACGACGACCCGGCTGTTGCCGTAGCGGCTGACCAGGCGCGGAGTGAGGGTGGGCGCCAGCACCGCGTCACAGCCCATGACGAGCAGCGCGAGCGCGGTCTGCAGCGAGGACCAGCCGCGCAGTTCTTGCAGGTAGGGCGTGACGATGAACTGGAAGCCGAAGAAGGCGCCCAGGAAGAGCAGCGCGGCGACGTCGGCCCGCACCATCGCCGCCTGGCGCAAGATGTCCGGCCCTACCAGCGGCGCTGTGGCGCGCCGTTCTGGCCTACATGCAGTCCCGCCAGCACCTGCCCTAGGCCAGCATCAGGAGCTCACAGTGTCTCTTCCCCGGCCGTCAGCCGGGACGGCCGATGAACCCGGTCAGCCTGCAAGTCCAACTGCGTGAGATCGGAGTCCCTCCGCAGCGCGGCAGAAGCTCCGCGATCCGTCAGCTCGTCCTCCAAGCCCCGGCCCCCGTCATCGCGAAAGCACTCGGCTACCACGACAAGACCGCTACTCGCCTGGTCGCCGAGGCCGGCGGAACCTGGAGCCGATACGGCCCTGGTGACCACACACGGTGAGTTGTCGCTCCGCTCCCGCTGACATGCCTCGTTACTCAGGGAAAGCGAAGCCCAGTTCGCGCAGGCGGGACAGGCGAGCTTCGAGGCACTGCTCCAGCGACCCAGCGTCGGTACGCACGAGGATGTCGTCACGCAACGGGGCGTCACTCGCCACGAACGTCCAGGGCTTCCGCCTCTCTGCTATCCGCTCAGCATCAGCCTTGAACAGCACGGTGATGCCCTGTTCGGCCAGCGCCTCCATGATCGCGACAACGTCCACCGGTGGTCCCTCCAGAAGTGACTCGAACACACCACGGTGAACCTATCCGTCCGAGGGGGCACCGCGAACACGGTCCTTGCCACCCAGAGTGACCAACGAGGGCTGTCCAAGCTGCAATACGCGGCACCTCAACATGCGAGCCCACCAGTCCCGAGGCCGGGGAAGTACGCGCAGCGGGGTCAGTGGCGGGTGGTGGCGACGGTGAGCCCGAGGCCGATCAGTGCGATGCCGCCCGCGCCGCCGATCATCGACAGGCGCCGGTCGGAGCCGGCGAACCAGGTTCGGGCCGCCGAGGCACCCAGGCCCCAGACGGTGTCGCAGACCAGGCCGATCCCGGCATGGATCAGGCCAAGGACCATCATCTGCAACGGGATGTTCCCCGCGTCGTGGTTCACGAACTGCGGCAGGACCGCGGCGAAGAAGACCAGGCCCTTGGGGTTCGTGGCGCCCACCAGCAGGCCGTCCAGGACGGCGCGCAGATCACCGCGCCGCTCGCCCTCCCCGGTCGTCAGACCGGCGCGCAGCCGGCCACGGTGGCGGTACGCCTGGACGCCGAGGTAGACGAGGTAGACGGCGCCGGCCAGCTTCACGGCGGTGAACACGGTGGTCGAGCTCTGGACCAGGGCGCCGACGCCGAGTGCGACGGCAATGACGAGGGCGTAGCAGCCCAGGAGGTTGCCCAGGACGGTGGCGAGCGCGGTGCGGCGGCCGTGCGCGAGGGCGCGGCCGACGACGAACAGGACGCTCGGGCCGGGGATCGCGATCACGACGAGGGACATCGCGGCGAACGCCAGAAGGCTTTCGGTCTTCACCATGAGCTGGGACTTCCTGATCTGTGCCGCGCAACCAACGAAGGGCGGTGCGGGGGTGTGAGCAGTGACGAGGCCGCTGCGGCCGGACGGCGTGCGATCCGCTCAGGAGCCTGACCGGGACGACCGGTTCCGATCAACTGATTGTGAAATCCTGCAATCGTGATTACCCTGCGCTTCGCCGAGACGGCCGAGGAGGACATCGCCTTCTGCGTCTCCCCTCTGCTCGAAGCCGTCCACTCCTGGCACGTCCTCACCGACCCCGGCCACCACGCCCTGCACGTCCCCTGGGTCAGGCGGTGCCGCCGCCTGCCCGCCGCCTTGCGCCGGCGTATGCGCGAGCACGCCTTCGTCGTGGCCGACTACGTCCCCGCCCTCTTCGAAAGCCGCACCGGTGATCACGACGCCGACTTCGCGGACCAGCTCGCGGCTGTGCGGGGCCTGCCGCCCGCTCTGCTGGCCGCCGAACTCGCCCTGACGCTTGTCGACACCTCCCGCTACACCGGCGACGACCTCGTCGACGACCGCGCCATCCGCGACGCGGTGCTCACCGAATACGGCAACAGCGACCCAAGCCGGGCGGCACGCCTGGAGGACATCCTCACCGACCCCCTCCCCGTCCTCGACGACGCGCTCAGCGTGCTGGAGGACTACTGGGACGCCGCCTTCGCCCAGGAGTGGGAGCGCATCGAGCCTTCCTTGTACGAGTCGATCACCCGCTCAGGCGCCCGGATAGCCCACCACGGCCTGTTCCCGATGCTCCGCACCCTCGCTCCCCAGATCCGCGTAGATCCCGGCCGCCGGACCCTGCGCCTCGACCGTCCGCACGACCACGACATCCTTGTCACACGCGACCACCCCGTGACGTTCACCGCCAGTCACTACGTCTGGCCCCACGTCCGCGTCACCTGCGACGCCCCCTGGCCCCTGCGGATCACCTACCCCGCTCTGCCCCTCGCACCCGCTGCGACCGCCCGCC
>NZ_JBNNJZ010000569.1:0-5061 GCF_050270335.1 Streptomyces sp. NPDC059900 | reverse complement strand
CTGCAGGCCGGGCACGGCGTGATCCCAGGGAAGATGCGCCACGGCCGCCAGTTCCGCCACCGACAGCAGATCCCCCCGCTCCAGGCGCCGTTGGGCGAAGTGGGCCAGCAGGTGCCGGGGCCGGGTGCGGCGGTAGTAGTTGTGCTCGGTGTAGGAGGCGAAGGCGCCGGCGATGGCGTGGGCGCGCCCGCGCAGTATCTCGCGGGCCGCTCCGCTGTTTTTTCGGCCCGCGCTGGTGGCCGCGGGCAGGCTCACGGCGTAGCGGATGCGTGTTTCGTACTGCGGCCCGCGCTGCTTGGCCACCATCGCCCGATCCGCGGCGGAGGTCTCCAAGGTGGCGTGGCGGCTCAGGGCTGCGGGCGTACGGGTGCGGCCGGGGTGGTTGCCGCGGCCCGGGGTGAGCAGGTCCAGCAGCCGTCCGGCCCGCGGCGCCGGCGGGGGTGCGGGGCGGCCGTGCCGGGCCTGGCGCCGGGCGCGCTGCACGCGGCGTCCGGTCACCGGCCTGGCCAGCACCTGCACCACCGCCCGCTCGCCGGCGTCCAGTCCCGCCGGGGCGCCCAGCAGCGCCCGCAGCGGATCGAGGGGGAAATCGGTGCGCAGCGGCAGCGCCTCGCCGCGGGCCAGGCGCAGTTCCCCGGTGGCCGCCCAGACCCCCGCGGTGGGGTGGGGTGTGCAGGGGCGGCTGTCTGTGCGGGCGCCGGGCCAGGCCGACTCGATGGCCCGCTCCACCAGGCCCGGCGGGAGGGTGCCCGGCACCCACAGCTGGATGCGGAGGCTGTCGCGGTCAAGGACGTACTCCCAGGCCAGATGCGGCTGCCCGGTCAGCAGGCGGCGCCAGGCCGGCCGCAGCAGGCCGACCAGGTTGGCCCACAGGGCCGCGGCGCCCGCGGGATCCACCCGCGGCGGCGGCAGCACCTGGATGAGGCGCGCGTCCGCCAGCAGCATCCGGTGGCAATGCCGGCGCCACCCCCGGCGGGCGCCGGCCAGCAGGCCGGCCCCGCACACGGCGGCGCACAGCGCGGGCAGCCCCCACCGGCTCACAAGCCCTGCCAGCTCACCCCACGCCGTCCCGGCAGCGCCGTAGGGATCACGCAGGAACCGCTCCACGGGGGAGGGCTGCGCCGACGGGAAGGCACCAAGAACGGGGCCGGGGCCGGGGCCGGGTCGGGGCGAAAAGAACATCACCGGGCCGCCTTTCGCAGGTGAGGGGTTATGCGGGATCCAGGCAGACCTGGCCGTAGGCATCGACCTCGAGGTCGGCCGGCGCGGCGTCCTCGCCGGCCGGGCCGGCCAGGTCGGGGCCCAGCGCCGTGTGGGGCCCGGCGGCGTGGTCTGCGGCGTAGGCGGCGAGCTCGGCCGGGTCGCTGGTCACCAGGTGGTGCTCGGTGGGCGAGGCCACGCCGTGGAAGGCCACCCGCTGGCTGCCGGCGGCCAGCAGCCCCTGCCCGCGCTCGGCGGTGAGCAGGAACTGCCGTTCGCCGGCCGAGAGATGGAAGCTGCGGGTGATCTCGTCGATGGCCTGGGGTGCCTGGCGCAGCAGGATCTGGGTGGCGGCATTGGCCACCACCGCCCGGCCCAGGTCCGTGCCGAGCACATCGGCGGTGTCCTGGGTGGCCACCGTCAGACCGGCCCAGTGCTTGCGGCTGGCCTTGGCCATCCGGAAGAGGAAGTCGGCGCCCGCCGGCTCGCGCATCAGCAGCCAGGCCTCGTCCACGACGACCAGCCGCGGCGTGCGCAGCGCCGGATCGCACACATGGCGCCAGATGGCATCCAGCGTCAGCAGGGTGCCGATGGCCTTGAGCTCCTCGGGCAGGTCGCGCAGCGAGAAGACGACCAGATGCCCCTCGGGGCGGCGGGTGGTCGCCCGGGCGAACAGCTGGGAGAAGGCGCCGGCGGTGTAGGGGTGCAGCCGGGCCGCCAGCTCCGCCGCGGCCGCCTGGTCCGATTGGTGCAGCTCGTCGGCCAGGTCCCGCAGCAGCGGCGGCGGGCGGGTCCAGCTGCGCGGATCGGCCGTGATCCCCGCCCGCTGGTAGGTGCCCACCAGGGCCGTGTCCAGGACCGCCCGCTGTGTGGCTTGCAGGGGTGCTCCCAGCAGGACGCCGATGACGGTGTGCAGGAACAGGCAACGGCGCACCAGCGCATCTTTGGGGGCGCTGCGCCGCCCGTCGGGGCGGGTATGCAGCGGCAGGTCGAAGGGGTTGAGCTGCACCCGTTGGGCGCCCAGCGGCACATGGGTGCCCCCGACCGCGCCGGCCAGGCGCGCGTACTCGTCCTCGGGATCGATGACGTGCACCTCGATGCCCCGGTACAGCGAGCGCAGCAACTCCAGCTTGACCAGGTAGGACTTGCCCGCCCCGGAGCGGCCCAGGACGACGGAGTTGTGGTTGTCCAGGGCGAAGCGGTCCCAGTGCACCAGGCCCTGGCTGCCGATGTTGTAGCCGTAGAGGACCCCGCCGGGAGCGGATAGCGACGTCGGATCGGCGCAGGGCAGATCGGGGCTGGTGAAGGGGAAGGCTGCGGCCAGCGCGCCGGTGTCGAAGGTGCGGCGCATCCTGACCGGGTCCAGTCCCATCGGCAGGCAGGTCACCCAGCCCTGCAGGCTGCGATACGTGGTGGGCTTGGCGTCCAGCAGCAGGCTGGCGGCCAGCGAGCGCACGGCGGCCACTTCGTCGGCCAACTCCTCGCGGCCTGCGGCGTGCACGGTCAGATACAGGCCCAGCCGGTAGAGCTTGCCCTCGCCCCGGGCCACGCGCGCGGAGAGGTCGTAGGCGTCCTCGGTCGCCGCCTCCACCTGCGGGTCCAGCAGGCGGCCCTTGTCCTGGCTGTAGCGGCGGCCGGATTCGAGGCGGGCCAGCTGCCGCTTGAGCCGGCCGGCGGCGGTCACCGGGTCGATCGGCTCGATGTGCAAGGCGACGTCCACCCGCCCCGGATGGGTCAGCAGCGGCTGCAGCCAGCCCGGATGCACCTCGCGGGGGTAGCCGGTCACCGCGAAGGAGGCCACCCACTCGGCCCCCACCTCCAGATGGCGGGGCGCGACGCGCAGCGAATCGGGCGCGAACGCGCCGTCCCCGGCCGGGGCAGGTGCGCTCTTGGGGGTGTGTGCGGTGGCGTGCGCGAGGCGCCGGCGGAGGGTCCCGGGCGCGCTGCTGTGCCGGGCGTGACGCGGCTTCATCGCTCCTCCTCCTGCCCCTGCCCGTCCCCCTGGCTGTCCGGTGATTGCCCGGTCGTGATGACGGCGTCGGCTGCGGCCAGCCAGGGGGAGGGGGCAAGGAGACTGTCGGGGTTGCAGGCCGCCGCCATCACGGCGGCGGCCTGCGCGCAATCCAGCGCCGCCACCGTCAGGCCCATCGGCGTGAGCAGTTCGGATGCCTCCTCCAGGCGCCGCATCAGCCGGGTCCCGGCCGCCCGCCGCGTCGCACGATCCTGCCCGGGCACGATCATGTTGTCCTGCTTGCGGCCGCGGGCGGCGAAGGGCGCGATCCCCTCACGCTCCGCGGCGGTGGCCGGGCGGTGGCCCCAGGGCTCGCGCAGCACCAGCAGCACCTGGCGGCGCAGCAGGTTCGCCTCGCGCCCCAGCTGCTGGACGTAGTCGGCGTGCTCGAGCGCCGCCGTCTCCAGCGCGGGATGGGGCAGGGCGGCCGCGTACTCACGCAACTCGCCGATCTGCGCGGATAGATCCAGGCGTTCGGTGCGGATGAGGATCTGCACCGGCGCCGTCAGCGAGTGCAGGTAGCGTCCGAAGGCGGTGACCAGCGACTCCTGCTCGGCCGGGGTGCGCAGGGCGAAGTTGACGGTGCCGCAGATCGCGACGGCCGCCACCCCGTCCGCCCCGAGGTCCACCAGGCCGCTCTCGGCAACGCCGCGGGCGGGCAGCGGCAACGCGGTCGCGGCCAGGGACGGGCCCTCCTCGCCCCGCTGTGCGCCGACGGCGCGCGCGGCCAGCCAGGCGGGCGGCGGGGCGATGCCCTCGGGCGCCTGGAGGTAGTGCCGCGGCGCCAGGCGCTGGCGCACGGCGGCCAGCGCGAGGCGATCCAGCGAGATCCCGTCACGGCTGCCGAGCGCCAGCAGCACGGCGCAGCCCGCCAGGGGCAGGGACAGCGGCACAAAGACCCACACGGGCACGGCGGTCTGCAGGGTTGTCCAGGCGCCGTAGAGCAGCATGCCGGTGACGGCGAGGATCAAAAGCTGGCGGGCGTTGAGGCCGGCCAGCACCGCGTCCTCGCGATCGACGTCGGCGGGTATCCGTACCGGCTGCGTCATCTCATTCCCCTCTCAGGGGCGGTCGGGTCGTGGCGGCGGGGTGAAGAACGGGGGCGGCGGCGCGAACTGCCGCGGCAGCTGCGGCCGCACCGGGACCGGGCGCACCGGCTCGCGGAAGAGCGGCGCGGGGGGCGCTGCCCCCGCAGCGCGCCGCGGCGGGAGGGGCGAAGACGCGACGGGCGGCTGGAAGCGGGCCCGCGCCGGGGCAGGGGACGCGGGGAGAAAGCCCCGGCGCGGAGCAGAAGGGCCGTGCGGGGCGGCAGGCACGGCGGGCGGCCGGAACGGGGCAGGGCCCGGTGCGCGGGCGGGACGGGGGCCGTGCGGGGGAGCCGGGGCGGCGGACGGCGGCTGGCCCGGTGCCTGGAACTGCGGCATCGGCGGCGGGCCGGGAGCGCGTGCGGCGGCGGGCGCGGCGGGGCCGCCGGGCGAACTGGCTGGATGCGGGGCCAGGAACAGGGGCGGGCCGGGCGGCCGGAGCGGACCCGGTGACATGCTCCCTGCCACCCGCCGGGGACCGCCTGCTGCCTGCCGGCGGCGCGTGCCCACCGGGCGCAGACCCGGGGCGCCCGGGGATGCCGGGGGCAGGGCGCTGGGGCGCGTGCCGCCCCGCGCCGCACGGCCGGCGCCGGCTCGCCCGGGGCTGCCGCGCAGCAGCCCCACGGCCCGGTACATCACGGCGGCCCGCACGATCCGGCCGACGAACGAACGGCCGTGGCCCACCCGCACCGAACTCAGGATCCAGAACGGAATCTTGAAGAGGATGTACATCAGCGCCAAAACGACCAGCACGCTGACCAAGCC
>NZ_JBNNJZ010000568.1:0-5072 GCF_050270335.1 Streptomyces sp. NPDC059900 | reverse complement strand
CGCCCAGCCCCTGTTCCGCCGCGCCGGCACCACCGACAACGACGTGTTCATCGGCGTCGACGCCGACGTGTCCGACCTCTACATCGAGCAACTCGCCGACGGCCGGCTCAAGCCCCCGCGCCTCGCGATCGTCTCCAACAACGCGCAGACCGTGCCGTACGGGGCCCTGGGTGCGGACAACAACCTGCTGCCCGGCCTGGACGGCCCGCGCAACCGCAAGACCGGCATCGAGATCCTCAGCGGCCTGCTGATCGACTACCTCAAGCCTCTCGACGGCGTCGCGGATGCCGCCCTGTGCGGCAACGGCTTCACTGCCCCGCGCAGCCCGCACGGCCCGTTCCTGTACGCCGACCACGTCGCCCTCGCCCAGAGCGCCAACGTCCTCCAGCACCTCTTCAAGGTCCACGGCCCGCGCCCCGGGACCCGGCTCACCGTCCCCCGCGACGGCGGCGCGATCACCACCTCCGGTGCGGACTGGGTCAGGATCGACGCCAGGACCGAGGCCCGCGCCCTGGAAGAGCAACGCGCCTACCTCGCCGAGCCCCGGCAGGTGGAACCCTCCCCGATCACCCCGGCCCTGTTGCAGGAGACGTGGGGGGCGGCACGGGCGCTGCTCGCGGAAGAACTGCCGCGGCTGGCCCGCGACTTCATCGCCAGCCGCACCGGGGCGCTGGCCTCGGGCATCCACGACTATCTCCAGGGCCCCGTCGGCTCCCGCCGCGCACTGCTGCGGTTGCTCGACCCGCCCGGTGCCCCGGGCAGCATCGACTCGTACGCCTGGAACATCACCGGCCCGGTCTTCGAACCGGTGGAGACCTCCGGGCGCGAAGAGGCGATGGTCGCCTTCCCGTTCGGCGTGGAGATCTACTACCAGGATCTGATTGCCGTCTTCGAGGGCCGCGCGCAGATCTGGGACGTGGTCGGCGGCTCGTACCAGGGCTGGCACATCGGCGAACCGCTCGACTCCCCGGTCTACGCCCTGTTCGCCGCCCTCGGCGAGCACCAGCGCCCCGACCTGGCGGCCCGCTGCTACGAGCGCAGCCTCGCCGCACTCGGCTATACCCAAGGCGCGGCCGCATGAACACCACGGCCCTGGCCGGGCCACTCGCCGGAGCCGCCCGCGTGCGGCCCGACGGGTGGCTCGCCACCCCGCTGAACACCAACCCCGCCTGCGCGGAAGCTCAGGCCCGATCCCTGATCTACCGTCACCACCCGGCAGCCCCCGGGCCGGTGCGCTGCCTCACGGCCCGGTATCGCACTGCGACCTTCACTCTGGGCGACCCGCCCCGCCGGCTTCTCAAGCGGCATGGCGACGAGGCCGGCTACCTGGGCGAGGTCCTCGCCTACCAGCTCCTGGACGGCGAGCGGGTCCTGCCCGCGCTGCACAGCACCAGCGACACCACCCGCACCCTCGTGGTCGACTTCCTCCACCAGAGCGCGGACATCGCCACCGCGGACGGCTTCGACGACCTCATCGCCTCGGTCGCGGCCATCCATACCGCGCCGGCCCGCTGGGATGCGGCCACAGCCGACACCATGAACCTGTGGCGCCTTGACGCCTCAGCCGACGCGCCCGCACCGGCGTGGGTGGGACGGCACGCCGCATGGCGCCACCTGGTGCAGCTGATCGTCGGCGCCCACGGCGATACTCACGTGCCACTGGGCCACCTCGACCTCAAGGCCGACCACTGCCGCCGCCGGCCCGACGGCCGCCTCGCCCTCATCGACGCCGAAACCCTGCGCCCCGACCTCACCGGGATGCCCGACCTGATCACCCTCGCCTACCTCGCCACCACCGACGGACGCACACTGTCCCCGCGCTGGGTCCGCCAGACGTACCGTCGTCACACCAACCACCTCGGCACCCAGTGGAGCGACGCCGGCCTCGTCGGCGCTCTGCGCGCGTTCGCCGACGCCACCGGCCTGGCATCCCTCCACGCCGCCGACCAATGACTCCCGGAGGACGACGTGTTCCACGGCATCCGCGCCATCATGATCTTCGCCGAAGATCCCGAGAAGTCCGCCCGCTGGTGGGGCGGCGTCCTGGACATCCGCGTCCGCCTCGACGTCAACGACAAGAACGGCGCCGTGTACGCCTGGCTTGATGTCGCTGGTATCGAGTTCGGGTTCCACCCCCTGGACGAGAAGAACAATCGCCGCGGCGGCAGCCCGGTCCCGTACTGGAGCGTCGATGACGTCGCCGCCGTACGCCAACAACTGATCGACGCCGGATGCACCCCCCACCGCGGCCCCCTCGACGTCGCAGACGACCCCAGCGGACGCACCAGGCGCATCGCACAGCTGGCCGACCCGTTCGGAAACGTAATCGGGATTGACGGATTCTGACCCTCTGGGAGACACCCCGTGCGCCACTGGCCGCTCACCCAACTCACCCTCACCACCACCGACCTGGTTCTCCGCGTCCCCGATGACGGCCGGCTCGACGAGCTCGCACAGGTAGCAGCCGACGGCGTCGTCCCGGCCGGGGCCGTGTACTTCCCTCAGCCCTGGGCCTCCGGCACCCCCCGGGAGTCCGCCCGCAGCGTGGTGCAGAACCACTGGTGGGCCCGCGGCGACTGGCGCGAGGACAACTGGCGCCTCCTGCTCGCGGTCTTCCATGACGGGCAGGTGATCGGCCAGCAGAACCTTTCCGCCCACGACTTCTTGGTCACCCGCGAGGCGCGGACCGGATTCTGGCTCGGCCGGCGGTTCCAGGGACGAGGCTTCGGCACACAGATGCGTGCCGCCGCCCTGTACTTGGCCTTCGACTGCCTGGGCGCCCAGCGGGTCATCTCCACGGCTTTCGCGGACAACGCCGCCTCCCGCCGCGTCTCCCAGAAGTTCGGCTACGAGCCAGGCGGCGTGCGGCGCCTCGCCGTGGGCCACCGTCTTGTGGAGGCTCACGACGACGTTCTCACCGCCGACCGCTGGCACCGCCTGTCTCGGCAGCCCATCAAGGTCGAGGGCTTCGAGGAGTGCCGCTCCCTGTTCGGAGTGCCTGCGCCACCGCCGCCCGTGGACGTTGTGCGGCATGTGTAGCGCTGGCGATCGGCCGCGACGTCCGCCTCGGCACCTGCCCGGGGACAGTCGCCGCCGCGGTGGCCGGCGGCAGCACCTGAACGGGGCCTGCCCCGCGGCGAAGGCGCCTTCTTCGCCGGCATCCCGACCTCCGTCGACCCCGCTGCTCCCCGTGCGGGGGATGGTCCCCCTCCAGACTGGCTATCCGCTGAGGCCGGCGATTCTGTGGCACTCGTCTGGCTGTGAACGTGTGCTGGGGCTCTGGTCCACTTCTTGTGGTCCGCGTACGCAGCGTGACTGTCGGCCTGAGTATCGCGGGCTGATGGGGAGCGCGGAGCGCGTCTTTTCGTTGTCTGGGCGGCTCCATGGGGTGGTAGCTAACCTGAGTTCAGATTCTTGTCGTTGTGCTCGGCCGTGCTGGCGCCCGGCCCTGAGGGGGACGTCATGAGATTGGCTTGGTCGGACAGCGTGGCTTTGGTCGAAGAGGCGCGGGAGCGCAACAACGCGTTGAGGGAGAGGGCCCTCCAACAGCGTGAGAAGGCTCAACAGATGCGTGTGGATGTCCGTCGAAGTCTGGCAACCGTCCGGCAGACTCGCCGCAAGTACGACGAGGGGCGCCACCTGGAGAAGGTCCTCGACGGCTCACCATCGTGGCTCGTGCGCCCCGATGGTGCTCGATCACGCCAGCAGGACTCGTTTGCGGAGAAGTTCGAAGCTGGCGCGGCCGAACATCTGCCGCTTGAGCATCTTGATCCGGTTGACATGACCTTCGACGACGCCGGAATTCCAGGGTTGCGTGAGGCCGGCTATGACGGCGTCGAGGTCGCGTTCGAGGTGCTGAGCGAACCGCCGGAGACTGGGCAGGTCCGGGGTGGCGGTGGCCGTGTCGATCCATGCGGGTAGTTGATGGCCGTGTAGCTGGGTGAGCATGTGGGCGAAGGAACGCACGTGCTCGGTGAGTGCTGCCAGTTCGGGGCAGTTGGCCAGGACTGCCTTGAGCTGGACCCGGTCCCCTTCGGGCAGGGCGTCGGGGTGGGTGAGGATCCAGCGGGTGACGACGCGGGCTGATGGCGGCCGGGGCCCGACGGGTTGGGGTTTGCCGCGGAGCGTTCTATTGACGTAGTCGCGGACGGTGCTGTAGCCGCGGGGATAGCCCTGGTCTTTGATCTCTTCCCATAGCTTCCAGGCGTTGGTGCAGCCTTCCTGCCAGCGCTGGTCGAGGTAGGGCTTGTAGGCATCAAGCCTGGTCGGGCGGCTTTGCCACTGGCCGGTGAACATCTCTTCCGGGGTGGTGGCGCGGGAGAAGCGCAGGATGGTGTTGAGCGTCATGCCGAGCTGCCGGGCGACGGACCGCTTGCTGTGTCCCGCGGCCAGGAGCGCGTGGATGGTGGCGTGCTTGGTACGGGTGCGTTCGGCGAACCGATGGCCCGTCGGCCAGGGCGATGACGTGGCTGGCTCTGTCTCTTCCTCCGGTTCGTCGTCGGGCGGTGCCGGGAGGGGGCGCAGGCAGCCGCGGTGCCGGTAGACGCACTTCTCGGCGGCCTCGCCCAGGTTGTGCCAGAGGTGCCACCGGTCGGCGACCTGGAGGGCCTGCGGGGCTCCGCGGGTGGCGCCTTCTGCGAAGAAGGGGGCGCGGTCTCGGCAGACGATTTCAACGCCGGGCCGCTCGGCCAGCCAGGCCGCGAGTGTGTCCGCTTCGCGGTCGGGCAGGAGGTCGATCGGGCGACGTGTTTCGACGTCGACGAGCACAGTCCCGTAGATCCGGCCCCTGCGCTGGGCGTATTCGTCCACACCCACCACGCGGGGCACGGCGATGGGCGGATCCGGGAGGGAGGCGATCAGCCTCAACAGCGTGTTCCGGCTGACCGACGCTCCCAAGGCGTCGGTCAGCCGGGCCCCGGCCCGGCCCGCGAGCGCGAGTCCGACCGAGACAAGTGCCGATCGCAACCGTTCCGTCCGCCGACCGAACCGCCGGGTGAGGCCGGGCACCTGCTCGGCGAAGGTCTTACGCGGACAGGAATCCTCGGAGCAGACGAACCGACGCACCCTCAGCG
>NZ_JBNNJZ010000567.1:0-5086 GCF_050270335.1 Streptomyces sp. NPDC059900 | reverse complement strand
GCGCTGCTGGGTGTCGTAGTCGACGCGGACGATGCCGAACCGCTTGGCATAGCCCAGGGCCCACTCGAAGTTGTCGAGGAGCGACCACACGTAGTAGCCGCGGACATAGACGCCCGCGTCCAGGGCGGCGCGCAGGGCCGTCAGGTGGCTGTGCAGGTAGGCGGTGCGCTCCGGGTCGCGGACGCCGCCGTCCTGGGCAACGGCATCGTGTTCGGCCGAGCCGTTCTCGGTGATGTAGACCGGCGGCAGGGCCCGGCCGTAGGTGTCCTTCAGTGCGGTCAGCAGGTCGGTGAAGGACTGGGGCACCACGGGCCAGTTCATGGCCGTGCGCCGCACGTCCGGGTAGGGCATCTCCTGGTAGCGGTTGTCGGTGGCCACGCGCCGGGCCGGGTCGGGCTCGCGGTGGGAGGCGTCGGCGACCACGATCGGCCGGTAGTAGTTGATGCCGAGGAAGTCCAGCGGCTGGGCGATCAGTTCGGGGTCGCCCTCGCGCCGGAAGTCCTGCCCCGTGATCAGCTCGCCCCAGGTCTCCTCCTCGGAAGCCGGGTAGCGGCCCGCGAGGATCGGTTCGGTCCAGACGAGGTTGTGCTGGGTGTCGGCGCGCAGAGCGGCGGCGCGGTCGGCGGCCGAGTCGGTGGCGGGGACGTTGCGGTCGAGGTTGAGGGTGATGCCCGCCTCGCGCACGCCCGCCGCCCGCAGTTCCCGCATCGCCAGGCCGTGGCCCACGAGCAGGTGGTGTGCGGCGGCCAGGGCGCCGGTGCCCTCCTGCGCGCCGGGTGCGTGGCGGCCCACGGAATAGCCCAGGAACGCGCTGCACCACGGCTCGTTGAGGGTGATCCAGCGCGGTACGCGGTCCGCGAGGTGCCCGGCGACGATTCCCGCGTACTCGCCGAACCGCTCGGCACTCTCGCGCACCCGCCAGCCGCCGCGGTCCTCCAGGGCCTGGGGCAGGTCCCAGTGGTAGAGGGTGGCGGCCGGTTCGATGCCCGCCTCCAGGAGTTCGTCCACCAGGCGGGAGTAGAAGTCGAGCCCCTTCTGGTTCGCGGGCCCCTGTCCGGTGGGCTGGATGCGGGGCCAGGCGATCGAGAAGCGGTAGGAGTCCACGCCCAGGTCGCGCAGCAGGGCCACGTCTTCGGGGTAGCGGTGGTAGTGGTCGCAGGCCACGTCGCCGGTGTCGCCGCCGTCGACGCGGCCCGGGGTGTGGCAGTAGGTGTCCCAGATGGAGGGGCCGCGGCCGTCCTCGTACGCGGCGCCCTCGATCTGGTACGAGGCGGTGGCCGCGCCGAAGACGAAGCCGGAGGGGAAGCGGGGCAGGGTGCTCATGGAGGGCCTTACTTGACGGATCCGCCGGTGATCCCGGCGGCGATGTACTTCTGGGCGAGGACGAGCAGGATCGCTGCGGGGATCGCGGACAGGACGGATGCGGCCATGACCGAGCCCCAGTCGCCGACGTGGGCGCCGATGTACTGGTAGATGCCCAGGGTGACCGGCTTGACGTCGTCGGTGGTGTTGAGGGTGAGGGCGAACATGAAGTCGCTCCAGGCGTACAGGAAGGAGAACAGGCCCGCGGTGATCAGGGAGTTGCGGCTCATGGGCAGCACGACCTGTACGAAGGTGCGCAGCCGGCCCGCGCCGTCGACCTCGGCGGCCTCGATGACCTCCTGGGGGATGGCCACCATGAAGGAGCGCATCAGGACGATAGCGAAGGGGATACCCAGCGAGGCGTCGGCGAGCATGAGGCCGAAGTAGGAGTTGACCAGGCCGAGGTCGACGTAGGCGCTGTAGAGGGCGTTGGCGATGACGATGCCCGGCACCATCTGGGTGATGAGGGTGCCGAAGACGATGGTGCGGGTGGCGCGCAGCCGGAACTGGGCCAGTCCGTAGGCGGCGGGGGCGGCGATGGCCAGGCAGATGGTGACGGCGCCGAGGGCCACGGCGAGCGAGGTCAGCAGGTGGCCGCCCTGTTCGCGGATCGCGGAGGTGAACCCGGACAGGTCCACGTCCCGCGGGACGGGTGCGACCTCCAGGAGGCCGGATGCGGGTTGCAGGGCCGTGTTGAGCATCCAGTAGAGCGGGAAGAGCATCACGCACAGGATGAGTACGCCCGCGGCGGTGGCGCCCCAGCGGCGCGTGGCGCCCGGGGCGGCGGGCGGCTGGGTGGCGGTGGTGGTCGCCATGGCGGTCACTTCCCCTCGGAGCGGTTGGCGCGCAGGTAGAACACCGCGAAGACGGCGGAGATCAGGATCAGGACGTTGCCGACGACGGCGCCGGCGCCGAAATCCAGCTGCACGAAGGAGTTCTGGTAGGTGAGGGTGCCCAGGGTCTGGGTGGCGTCGGCGGGGCCGCCGTCGGTCAGGGCCAGGATCAAGTCGAGGATCTTGACCGTCGACATGAAGCCGAGGACCAGCACGACGGTGATGACCGGCTTCAGCAGGGGCAGCGTGATCGAGCGGAACGTGCGCCAGGCGGACGCGCCGTCCAGGGCGGCGGCCTCGTACAACTCCCTGGGCACCTCCTGGAGGCCTCCGTAGAGGATGACCAGGTTGAAGGGGATGCCGATCCAGATGTTGACCAGGATGACGGAGAACAGGGCCATGCCGGGGCTGGTGAGCCAGGGGGTGGCGCCGCCCGCGCCGAAGGTGTCCAAGAAGGAGTTCAGGACGCCGGTGTCCTGGTCCAGGATGCGGCGCCACACGATGCCGGAGACGACCATCGGGACGAGCCAGGGCAGCAGGATCAGCGAGCGCAGTACGCCGTTGAGCGGGAATCTCTTGGTGAAGAACACGGCCAGCGCCAGGCCGATGCCGAACTGGCCGGCCAGGGAGCCCAGGGTGAAGACGACGGTGTGCCACAGCGCCTTGCCGAACAGGTCGTCCTGGAAGACCTTGCTCCAGTTGTCGGTGCCGTTGAAGGGGGCCTTGCCGTCGAAGAAGGTGGAGGGCGAGTAGTCCTGGAAGCTCATCAGGATGTTGCGCACCAGCGGGTAGCCGAAGAAGAGCAGCATGAACAGGACGGCGGGCGCGATGAAGCCCCACTGGGAGAGTGTGCGCCGGCGCCGGGCGCGTGCCGGGTCGGGCCTCGCGGCGGGGAGGGCCGGTTCTTCGGCGGCGGACGCGGTCGCGGAGGCTGTGGTGGTCGACATGTTCGTCACGTCACTTCCCGCTGGTGGCGCGCTGCTGGGCGCGCCGGAGCGCGTCCTTGCTGGACTGCCCGGTCAGGGCGGACTGGAAGGCGCTCTGCAGGGCGAGCGACACCGAGGACCAGCGTGCGCCGACCTTGGCCGTGCGTGAGCGTGCGGTGGCCACCTGGTCGGCCAGGGCGTCGAGTTCGGGCACTTCCCTGCGCCAGACGGCGGCGGCCTTCTCGTTGGCCGGGACCATCCAGCTGTTGCGCGCGTAGGTGATCTGTTCCTTCTCCCCCGCCATACAGTCGATGATCTTCGCGGCGGTCTTCTCGCGGGTGGTGTCCCCGGTCTTGGGCACGGTCAGCACGGCGCCGCCGAGCGGGCCCACGGAGTTGTCCCCCTCCTTCGGTACGGGGATCTGCGCGATGCCCCAGTCCAGGCTCTTCTTGGTGTTGAGGGTCTCGACCTGCCACGGACCGTTGATCATCATGGCGGCGTTGCCGGCCATGAACTGGTCGTTGACGTCGGCCTGGGTCCAGTTGACGGTCGACTTGGACAGCGAGCCGTCCTTGATGAGCCCCTTCCAGTAGTCGAGTGCCTGGGCGACCGGCTTGCCGGCCAGGTGGGCCTCGTCTCCGCCGTTGGACCACATGAACGGCGTGAACTGGAAGACGCCGTCCTCTGCGCCGCCGGCGCTCAGGGCGATGCCGTACTGCTTGCCCCGGGTGAGCTGCTCGGCGGCCCGGCGCATCTCGTCCCAGGTGGCGGGCACTTCGATGCCGGCCTTCTTGAGGATGTCCTTGTTGTAGAACAGGGCGAGGGTGTTCACCGTGCGTGCGGCCCCGTAGTAGGTGCCCTGGTAGGAGCCGAAGTCGACGATGCCCCGGGGGATGTCCCGGGTCGACAGGCCCAGCGTGCGCAGGTCGATCAGGCCGCCGGCCTCGGCGAACGTCGGCATTTCGGAGGCGTCGAACTGGATGACGTCCGGCAGTGACTTCGAGGAGGCCATGCGCAGCGACTTCGTCATGACCTGGGCGGCCGGCACGCTCTGCTGCTCGATGGTGATGCCCAGGCGCTTGCTGCAGCGGGAGAGGGTGGCGGCGTCCCAGCCGTGATACGAGTCGTCGGTCGACGAGTTGAGGACGGTGTAGACGTCGTCGTCGCGTTGCTGGCCGCAGCCGGTGAGCGCCGCGCCGGCCACGAGCGCGCAGACGACGGCGAGCGGGACCGTCGCCGGCCGCCGGGCACGGCGGCGCCCGGCGGGCGCGCGCTGCGGTATGTGTGCTGCTGTCACGGTGGTTGCCCTTGTCCTTCGAGGGGTGGCCGGCCCGGCGGGACGCCCGTGTCCCGGCGGGGGTTGTCGCAGATCCCGGTACGGCTCCGGCCGGGGCCGTACGGGCTCGATCGCGGGGGATGGGATCAGCGCGCGCCGAGCGGGTGTTGTGTGTCCGGCTGGTCGCGGCGCTCCACGGCGTCGCCGGGAGCGGGAGTGAAGCGGTGGGTCATGGGTGCGGCCCTCTGCTGCGAGTTAGTATTCTGGCATGACTAATACGCCATCAAGCGCTTCGACGCTAGACCCCGGATGCAACTTCGCAGCCCACAAAAGCCCCGGGATCTGGCACAGTTGGGTGTCGAAGCGCTTCCGCGAACTCACGGAGGAGGGGCCTTGCCGTTTCGTTTTCCGTGCGATCAAATGGCACGGCCACCTACTTCGCCTCGAAGATCACAAGCCTGTCGAGGTGCCCCCGCCCCCGACCGGCCATGCCACCTGTGGGGCCAGTTCGCCGCGCTGCGCCCCACGGCAGCCGCCCGGCCCGCCCCGTCCCCTGGCCCGGGGATCTGCCACCGGCCGCCCCCTGCCCGCGACGGCTCCTCCGACCCGAACGGCCACCCCGCACCACCCCGAGGAAGATGATGAAGTTCACCGACGGCTTCTGGCTCATGCGCGACGGCGTCCAGGCC
>NZ_JBNNJZ010000566.1:0-5086 GCF_050270335.1 Streptomyces sp. NPDC059900 | reverse complement strand
AAGGAGGACTGGGCCCGGATCATGAGCGAGGCGACGGCCTGGCGGACGGAGCTCCTCAAAGCCTTCGACGAGGGCGAACCCGCGCAGGGCGAGCGCGCGAGGGTCCTCGCCGAGGAGCACCGGCAGCACATCACCCGCTGGTTCACGCCCTGCCCGAGCGCCATGCATGTGCGCATTGCCGACGACTTCGCCGACGATCCCCGTGCTTTCGCCCTGGTCGTGCCACCCTCCGAGCAGCGGCCGGGCCTGGCGGCCTTCCTGCACGCGGCGGTGATCGCCAACGCGGCGCACGCGGACGGGAGCGAGGTGGCGGGCCGATGAGGATTCTGCTGGCCGCAGCCGGGTCGTACGGCGACGTCGCCCCGTACACCGGCCTCGGTGCCCGGCTGCGCGAGGCCGGGCACGAGGTCGCCCTCGCCACGCAGGAGTCCTTCGCGCCGCTGGTGCGCGGAGCCGGTCTTGCCTTCCGGCCGCTGCCCGCCGACACGAGCACGGGCGGCGGGGGAAAACGTCAGCTGATGCGCACGGCCGCGGCGTTCGTACGGGAGTTGGGAGCCGGGCTCGTCGAGGCTGCGACCCCTGGCGCCGATGTGCTGCTCCTGTCGACGACGACCGCCCCCCTGGGCTGGCAGCTGGCCGAGGCCATGGGCATACCGTCCCTGGGCGTCTACCTGCAACCCACGCATCCCACAGGGCAGTTCGCGCCGGTGATGAGCGGCGGCAGGTCGCTGGGCGGGCCCGGCAACCGCGCGCTTGGCCGCTTCTCCCTGCGGATGGCCGACCGCGTCTACGCCGATGCGGTCGCAGACCTGCGGGCACGCCTCCAACTGCCCGCGACCGGGCGGAGCGCGGTCCGGCGCCGCCGGGAGGAAGCCGGGTGGCCGGTGCTGCACGGATTCAGCACCGCCGTGGTGCCCCGGCCCGCGGACTGGCGCGCCGGTCTCGACGTCGTCGGCAACTGGTGGCCGCACCACGAACCGGACCTTCCGCTGCCCGCCCACGTCGAGGACTTCCTGCGGGCCGGACCGCCGCCCGTCTTCGTCGGATTCGGCAGCATGGCCGCGGGCGACGGCGCGCGGCTGAGTGAGCTGGCCGTCGCCGCCCTGCGCGCCGCGGGCCTGCGGGGAATCCTCCAGGAGGGACGGGTGGGGCTGATGGCCCACGGCGACGATGTCCTCACCGTCGACGAGTTGCCGCACGCGCCCCTCTTTCCGCGGATGGCCGCCGTCGTCCATCACGCGGGCGCCGGCACCACGGCGGCGGCGCTGCGGGCCGGGGTGCCCACCGTCCCCGTGCCCGTCATGGCGGACCAGCCCTTCTGGGCGTCACGGATCGCCGCGCTCGGTGCGGGCACCGCTCCCGTCCCCGTGGGGGAACTGACGGCAGAGCGCCTCGCCGAACAGATCGGGCGCGCGGCGCGCGAGACCTCGTACAAGGAAGCCGCGGGTGCCGTCGCCCGGCGGATGGCCGCCGAGGACGGTGCCGGGCAGGTCCTCAAGGCGGTCGAACGGCTCGGCTGAGCGGCCGCACGCTACGGCCGCTCGACGGTCACCTCTCCTCCCACCACCACGACCTCGGCCCGGGTTCCCGGGATGTCCTCGGGGCGTGCGCGCAGGATGTCCCGCGACAGCACGACGAAGTCGGCCAGTTTGCCCACCGTCAGCGAACCCCGTTCGTCTTCGAGGAAGTTGGCGTGGGCGGAGCCCATCGTGTAGCCGTGCACGGCCGTCTCCACGTCGAGCGTCTCGGTGGGCTGCCAGGGTTCGCCGCCGCCGAGGGGGCGGCGGGTGAGGGCGGTGTAGATGCCCGCCATCGGGTCCATCTCGGCGACGTTCCAGTCGCTGGAGAGCGCGAGCACCGCCCCCGCCTCGTGCAGGCTCCGCATCGGCCAGGCCTTGTGCCAGCGGTCGGCGCCGATGTTCTCGGCCCAGTCCTGGCCCGGGCCCGCGATCTCGGGGGCGCAGTGGCGCGGCTGCATGCAGGCCACGACGCCGAGTTCGGCGAAGCGGGGGGTGTCGGCGGGGTCCAGGCACTCGACGTGGACGATCTGGTGGCGGGCGTCGCGCGGTCCGTTGAGTGCGCGCGCGTGCTCAACGGCGTCGAGGACCGTGCGGATGCCCCGGTCGCCGGTGGCGTGCACGAAGCACTGGAAGCCGCGGGCGTCCAGCTTCGCGAGCAGCTCGGCGAACTCGTGCGCGGGGTAGAAGGTGTCGCCGCGGTGCCGTCCGCACCCGGAGTAGGGCTCGAGGAGGGCGGCCGTGCGCGGCTCGACGACATCGTCGATGTACAGCTTGAGCGGCCCGACCCGCAGCCGGTCGTCGGCGAACTGTTGTGCGGCCGCGGCGAAGTCGTCCAGGTCCGCGTCGCAGGTGCCGCGCGGATGGAAGAGCGCGGCGACGATGCGCGAGCGCAGCCGCCCCTCGGTGCGGGCGCGGGTGAAAAGTTCCAGGTCGTCCAGGGAGTTCTGCGGTTCGACGACCGTGGTGATGCCGTAGCCGATGGCGTCGTCCAGGCTCTTGGCCAGCCGCCCGTACTGCCGGTCGGGCGAGGCCCAGGGCAGCCCGAGCTCGCGCAGTGCCCGGTGCCCGTCCCGCGAGAGTCCCTTGACCGCGAAGTCCTTGATGAATCCGGTGGGTTCGCCCGTCCGCGGGTCGGTCTCGGCGCGGCCGAACGGCAGCGACGTACGGTCCCGGTCGACGCCGAGACGGCGCAGGGCGGCCGTGTTGAGCCAGGCGGTGTGGACGTCGTAGCTGAGGACGAAGGCCGGGGTGTCGCCGGTGACCGGGTCGAGGTCGGCGGCGTTCGGCATCCGGCCGCCGGGGATCGCGGAGTAGTCGAAGGCCTCGGCCTCGATCCATGCGGCGCCCGGATTCTCGGTGCGCCAGGCGCGGATGCGGGCGTGGATCTCGCCGAGGGTGCGGGCGCCGGCGAGTTGCACGCAGGCGTCGTCGGAGCCGAGGCGCACGTGGTTGTGGGCGTCGATGAAGCCGGGCAGGACCAGGCGTCCGCCGCCGTCGATGATCCGGGTCGCTCCGCCCGTCCAGGCGTCCGCTTCCGCGTCGGGTCCCAGCCAGGCGATGCGCCCGTCCAGGACGGCGAGTGCCTCGGCCGACGGGAGGTCCGGGTCGACGGTGTGGATGCGGGCGTTGCGCAGGACGAGATCAGCGGGTTCGGGGGTGGTGCCGGTCATGAGAGGTGAACTCCTGGGAGTGGAACGGGCGGGGCAGGTCGTACGGGTGTTTTGCGCGGCTTCGTTTCGCGGCGGGGCAGACGTCAATCGGCGGTGGACGCGGACGGCGCGGAGGCCAGGTGGGCGGTGACGCTGCGGCGGGCGAGCGCCCAGTACGCGAGCCCGGCGACGGCCGAGCCGAGCAGGGTGAGGTCACCGCCGCCGAGGGGCGCGACCAGCGGCCCCGTCCACAGTTCCGAGTCGCAGGTCAGCGCGGCGAAGAGCATCCCGGCCACGAGGGCGGCCATGCCCGCGGGGTGGAAGCCGGCCCGGTACCAGTAGGCGCCGTCGCGCGCGGTGGTGTGCAGCGCCCCGGTGTCGTACCGGCAGCGGCGCAGCAGCATGTCGGCGAGGAACACCCCGCCCCACGGCGCGAACACGATGATCAGGAGTGAGAGGAAGCTGAGCAGGGACTCGGTGAAGTCGGTCAGGAACAGGGCACCGAGCGAGCCGAGCGCCGTCACGACGACGCTGATGACGATGGCCTTCGCGCGGCTCCAGGGGATGCCGAGCACCTGGAGGTTGAGGCTGGAGGAGTAGAGCGTGAGGATCGAGTTGGTGACCGACCCGCCGAGCACGAGCAGCAGGAACACCGGCTGGAACCAGCCCGGGAGCAGTCCCTCCACCCCCGCCACCGCATCCGTCATGTCGGCCTGCGTGGCGGCGGCGACGCCCGCGACGCCCAGCGCCACCGACGAGAGGAGGCCGCCGAGGGCGCCGGTGACGGTGATCGAGCGCAGCGAGGTGTCCGGCGGCAGATAGCGCGTGTAGTCGGCGGGCATCGGCAGGTACGAGAAGGGCCCGGCGAGCATCACCACGAAGGCGAGCGTCCAGGCGGAGAAGCCGGGGCCGTCCGCGCCGCCGCCCGCGGCCGCGCCGAAGTCCGTGTCGGGCAGCACGAAGACGAGCAGTACCCCGAAGCCGGCGGCGAGCACGTAGGCCATCCAGCGCTCGGCGAGCTGTACGGTGGCGTGCCCCCACATGGCGACCGCGAAGGTCATCGCGAGGGTCACCGCGAGCGCGAGAGCACGTGCCGTATCCCCGCCGCCCGTCCATCCGAGGTCGGTGAAGAGGGCTTCGAGGGCCAGCGTGCCGACCACGGTGTTGACGATGGTGTAGCCGATGGAGACCACCCAGTTGAGCAGTCCGGCGGGGAAGTTCCCGAGGACGCCGAAGGCCGCGCGGGAGATCACGAGGGTGGCGGTGCCGGTGCGGATGCCGCTCAGCCCGGCCGCGCTGATGACGAAGAAGGCGAGGCCGCCGATCACGACCACGGCGGTGGCCTGCCAGAAGCTGAGGCCGAAGCTCACGGCCAGGGCGCCGTTGATGACGTAGGTGAAGGTCAGGTTGGATCCGAACCACAGCCAGAACAGGTCCCTGGCGCTGCCGTGCCGGTCCTCCTCCGGGATCGGGTCGATGCCGTGGGTCTCGACCCGGAAGACCTCGTCGCTGGTGACGCCGGTGCCGATCCCGGTGCTTGTCCCGGCCGTCGCTGCTGCCGTCCCGGTGGGAACCGGGGCCTGTTGCGCCATGCGGACACCTCGCTCTCCGGCACCCAGACTTTGAATGCCGTTCTATGAGTTAGAACGGCATTCAAAATGCGCCACGGGTCGGCGAGCCGTCAAGACCCTGCGGAAAATCCGCCCGGCGAGCCCGGCGATAGGGTCGGCGGATGGAGCAGGACGCGGGGACCGGAACGGGAGCAGGCGTGGCACGACGGCGGGACGGGCAGGTCGCGCGGGACCGGATGCTGGAAGAGGCGATGACGGCGATCGCCGAGAACGGCCTCGCCGCGCTCACCATGTCCGCGCTCGCCGAACGCCTCGGCACCAGCGGCGGCCACATCCTGTACTACTT
>NZ_JBNNJZ010000565.1:0-5127 GCF_050270335.1 Streptomyces sp. NPDC059900 | reverse complement strand
GCCGTGGAGGAAGGCACCCCCGAACACGCCTACGTACGCAACACGCTGGTCGAACTGAACCTCAATCTCGTGCAGTACGCGGCCCACCGGATGCGCCCGCGCGACGAATCGTACGAAGACGTCGTCCAGGTGGGCACGATCGGCCTGATCAAGGCGATCAACCGCTTCGACCTCCAGCGGGGCGTGGAGTTCCCCACCTTCGCGCTGCCCACGATCATGGGCGAGATCAAACGCTTCTTCCGCGACACCACCTGGGCCGTACGCGTTCCCCGCAGGTTGCAGGAACTCCGTCTCGACCTCGTGAAGGCCACCACCGATCTCGAGCAGACGAACGGGCACCCCCCGACCACGGCCGAACTCGCCGAGCACCTCGACCTGGACGAGGCCGAGATCAGCGAAGGCCTGACCGCCGCCAACGGCTACACCACGGCCTCCCTGGACTATCCGGCCGACGGCGTCGACTCCGACGACACGCTGGCCGACCACGTGGGCTACCGCGATCCGGAGCTGGACAAGGTCGAGGACCTGCACACCCTCAAGCCGCTCATCGCCGCGCTCCCGGAGCGCGACCGCAAGATCCTCGCGATGCGCTTCGCCGCCGACATGACACAGAGCGAGATCGGTGCGGAGCTGGGCATCTCCCAGATGCACGTCTCGCGCATCCTGACCCGGATCCTCGGGCGGCTGCGGGCCAAGCTCCTCGACAGGAGGTAGCCGCCGGGCGGGCACCGACTGTTCCGGGAGAGGCTTCTGCGCCCTCTCGGTACGATGGCTCGCGGGGGTGTGATGTCCACTGAGACCCATCGCCTGACCATCACCGAGCTCGCGAGTTGCTCCGACTCCGCGGTGCTGCGGGTCAGCGGCGAGCTCGACCAGTCCTGCGAGGAGTACTTCCTGCGTACCCTCGGCGCCAGTGTCGAGGCCGGGCACCGGCATCTGGTCCTTGACGTGACGGCGCTGATGTTCTGCGACTCGCGCGGCCTCAACTGTCTGCTCGCCGTGCGCTGGCTGCTCGAACGCCGCGAGGGCAGGCTGCTCCTGGCGGGGGCGGGGCGCCGCCTCACGGAGATGCTGACGCTGACCGGCAGCACGGAACTGCTCCCCGCCCACCGCACGGTCGGCCAGGCCGTGCTGACCCTCCCGGCCGACCAGCGCCCCCTCTGGCCGCCGACAGAGCCCTAGGCCCGCGACGCTCCGGCGGTCCGCCCCCGGCTCACTCCGTGCGCAGTGCCGTGGCCGTGCGTGCCCTGGCCGCCCAGCCCGCCGGGAGCAGCGCGCCGAGCAGTGCGATGACGACCCCGGCGAGGCCGAGCAGGACCAGGTGCGAAGGCTCGTACACGTCGAGGACCGATGGCGGCAGGCCGGTGCCCGCCGCGCGCCCCATCACCGGCAGGACGAAGCCGTGCAGCGCGAACCCGGCGGGCACGCCGACCAGGCCGCCGATCACCCCGATCCCCGCCACCGAGGCGAGGACGAGTCCCACCGTCTGCCGCGGTGACATGCCGAGCGCCTTGCAGACGCCGAGGTCGTGGACGCGCTCTCGGGTGTCGAGGACGACGGAGTTGAGCACCCCGAGGCCCGCCACGGAGACCAGCAGCAGCGTGAGCAGCACCGCCATCGTGTTCAGCAGGAGGATCATGCCCTCCTGCTCGGACGGGGAGTTGGCCATGGCGTCGCCGCCCAGCGGCTCCAGGGCAGCGGCCAGCTTCCCGGCGTACGCGGCGGGGGAGACGCCCGGCTCCACCTCGACGAGGAACGTCTGGGGCTCGACCCCGGGGAAGGAGGCGAGGCCCGCGTGCAGGTGCAGGCCGTCGTCCGAGGTGTCGAAGGCCTCGCCGACGATCCGCAGGGTCCGCGTCTGCGCCTTCACCGTCACCCGCACGGTGTCGCCGATCCCGGCGCCGGTGTGCTCCAGGAAACGCGTGGACACCACGACCTGACCCGCACCGCTGATCCAGTGCCCGGCGATCATCTCGTAGCGGCCCGAAGTCGTGTCGCCGTCGTAGAGGCTGGTCTGCACCCGGCCGGAGATCCCGCCCACCACGGCCTCGGTCTGCGCCAGGCCGTAGTACGAGGCGGTGCCTGCCTGCGCGTCGACGGCGGCGCGCACCTTCGCCGGGTCGGCGGTGCGCGGTTCGGCGCCGGCCGCCGGGGTGCCGGGCTTTGAGGGGCTCGCGGCCGGGCCCGCCGTGGGCCGGCCGGCGAACACGGTGACGGCGGCCCGTTCCTCGGGGTCCGACGCGTCACCGACCGCGCCGAGCGACGCGGTCAGCCCGACCGCGAACGTCGCCGCGACGGTGCCGAAGGCCACCGCGAGCAGCATCGCGAGCGCACGGACCGGGTGCGCGAAGGGACTCGCCAGGCCGTAGGTGAGCGCCCGCGGCAGCGGCAGGCGGCCCGCCGCCCGGTGTGCCCACCGGCCGCGGCCCGTGCGCGGCGCCCGGCCGACCGCGATGGCCTCGACCGTACGGAGCCGCCCGGCCCGCAGCGCGGGGACCAGGGCCGCGACGCCGACGACGAGCAGCGCGGCGGCCGGCACCACGACGTCCACCCACCAGGCCACCGACAGCGAGGCGGTGCCGTACACCTCCTCGGTGTCGGCCAGGAGCGGGACGGCGAGCAGGTTCCCGAGCACGACGCCCAGCGCGATGCCCGCGCCCGCCGGAATCAGGGCCTGCGCCACATACGCGCGCACCACCTCGCGCGGCGTGAAGCCGATGGCCTTGAGGATGCCGATCCTGCGCAGGCTCATGCCGACCGCGCCGCTCACCACACTGCCGACGATGATCACGGACATGGCGATGCCGAGCGCACCGAACGCGATCAGGAACGGGATGGTGGGCGCCGCGCCCTGGTCGGCCGCGCGCTTGGTGTCCAGATAGGACTGGGTGCCGAGCAGCGCACCGGAGGGCACCGCCGCGGCGAGCTTCTTCCTGGCGTCGGCGATCTCGTCCTTCGTTCCCGCGGAGTCGAAGCGGTAGAGCATCTGGCTCGTGACGGGGCTTTCCCCGGCTGCCAGCGCCCTGACCTGTGCGGGTGTCGCCCACGCGTCCGCGGTCTTGCTGACCGACACGGCGAGGCCGACGACCGTGAGGGTCCCGGCGCCCTTGGCCTCCGACGTCCGCAGGGCGGACCCGAGTGCGAACGCGGGCCCGGCGAACGACTCGGACATGACGATCTCGCCCGGTTTCTTCGCCCACCGGCCCGACTTCAGGTCCAGGTCGTCCACGGCGCCGTGGGGGTCCGAGCGCCCGGCCAGCGTCACTCCGGGCACATGGCCGCCGCCGGGGTCCGCGGGGTGGATGGTCGTGAGCGGGTAGGGGCCCGCGCTCGCCGTGACGCCGTCGAGCCGGCCGGTGGCCCTGATCCGGGCCGTGTTGGCCCCGGCCGGGTCGAACTGCGCGGTGAGGTGCGCGCCGTGCTGCTGCGCGAAGGCGTGGTCGAAGGGGGCGTTCGCGGCGACCATGAGGGACCCGGCGACCACGGCCGAGGCCACCGCCATCATCGTGGCCACCGCGATCACCACGGTCTGCACCCGCCGCCTGCCCACGCCGGAGCGCACCACGCGGCCGAGCGCGCCGCTGCCGACGCCCCTCACCGGAGCACCTGCGCCCGTGTGTCGAGGGCGAGTCGACCGTCGACCAGATGGATGGTGCGGCTCGCGCAGGCTTCCGCGAGCGCCAGGTCATGCGTGACGAGCACGATCGTCTGCCCGCCGCGGTGCAGATCCACCAGGAGTTCCCGGACGTCGTGGCCCGACGCGGTGTCGAGCGCGCCGGTCGGCTCGTCCGCCAGGAGCAGCGCGGGGCGGTTGACCAGGGCCCGTGCCACGGCGACGCGCTGGCGTTCGCCGCCGGACAGGCGGCCCGGATAGGCGCGGGCGTGCCGCTGGATGCCGAGGACCTCCATGAGCTCGACGGTGCGGGCCGCGGCCTTCTTGCGTGCCGTTCCCGTGAGTTGGGCGGGCAGCCGGATGTTGTCCTCGACCGTGAGGTCGTCGAGCAGGTTGAAGAACTGGAAGACCATGCCCACCTGTTCGCGGCGGAAGCGGGCAAGCGCGTGTTCGTTCAGTCGGTCGATGCGCAGGCCCGCCACGGTGACCGTGCCCTCCGTGGGCTTGTCCAGGCCCGCGACGAGGTTGAGGAGCGTGGACTTGCCGCTGCCGGACGGGCCGGTCACGGCGAGGGCTTCACCGGGGGCGACGCCGAGGTCGAGCGGCCCGAGTGCGGGCGCGCCCGCACTGCCGTAGCGCTTGGCCACGCCCGCCAGTTCGATCACGTGAGTCATGGGAGGTTCCGTCCTTCGGGTCGAGGGCTCGTGCGGGTCGAGGGCTCGTGACCGCCGCAAGCGCGTGGCGGCCGAGGACTCGTGCGGTGCCGGCCCGGCGAACCTAGGAGCGCGGGCCGCCCGGCCGCGTCGGCCGCGGCACCGACATCCGGTCCTCCCGCCGGACGACCCCGCCGGGACGTCATCACAGCGACGTACGCCTGCGGGGCGGCAGTTCGGCCGCCCGGGCTGATGCGGGCCGCGGCGGGCGGGTCGCACAATGAGCCGGTGGACACGGACGATCGGCGCGGACGGCGTCAGCACCTGCGCGACGCGTTCCGCCCGGAGGAGCGGCCCGCCCCGCTCTCGCGCCGGGCGGTGCGCATCGACGCGGCCCTTGCCGTCCTGCTGACGGTCATCGCCCTGATCGTGGCGGCGCGTTACCCCGACAGCGGTCCCGCCGCGATCGGGCAGGACGTCCCGGCCGGACCTTCCGCGCCGCCTCCGCCGCCCCCTGCGGGACCGGGGACACCGGACGACGGGATCTACGCGGCGCCCTGGCCGCTGGTCGTCCTCTCGGCGCTGCCGCTCGCGGTCCGGCGCCGGTATCCGCTGGCCGCTTTCACGGCGGTGCTGGTGGTGGCGCTGGCGATCGGCGAGGACAGGACCTCCTGGATCAACGTCCTGACCTGCGTCATCGGTGCCTACAGCGCCGTCATGTACAGCCGGTACCGGATGCGGGCGATGGTCGTGCTGCTCGGCGCGGCGGTCCTGGCCGGCATCGCGTTCCGGGACTCGGAAGCCATCCTTCCGGGCTGGTCGAGCCCGGCGGTCGTGCTGTTCCTCGCGGGGGTCCTGGCC
>NZ_JBNNJZ010000564.1:0-5127 GCF_050270335.1 Streptomyces sp. NPDC059900 | reverse complement strand
ATCTAGCACCTCACCTGCGGGAATCCCCGGAATCCGCCCTGGAGGGCACCCCATGACCCCCTTCCTCCTTGCTAGCGCCTGCCCACTCATAGTCACTCTCTGTTACGTCAGTCTGTGTGCGGGCAGCCCGTACGGCGACTGCCGCCGCTGCCGCGGCATGGGCCACGCCATCAAGAGAAACCGGCGCGGCACCCTCCAGCGCGGCAAGGACTGCCGCCGCTGCCACGGCTACGGCAAGCGCGTCCGCGTCGGCCGCCGCCTCTACAACCAGTGGCTGCGCATCTACCGCGAGGGCCAGAGCGAGCCCCGCTCGACCACCACCGCCGCCCGTCCGTTCGCCAAGAAGGGCTGACCCATGGCCGTCACCATCTCGCTCGTCCTGCTCTTCGGACTGGTCCTGTTCTTCCTGCTGCGCTCCAAGACCCTCGGCTACGGCAGCGCGTTCATCGCCGTGATGTTCGGGTTCTTCCTCGCCTCCACCGGCGCCGCCGGACCCATCACCGAACTGACCCGCGCCGTCATCGGCGCCATCCCCGACCTGTAGCAGAAGGGCCCCGCCATGACCGACTCCATCTCTCTCATGGCCGCAGGCGAGATCCGCGACGCCCTCGCGGCTCTCGCCCGCGGTGACCTCCCCGCCGCCGCCCACGCCCTGATGAGCATCGACCCCGAGTCCTGGCGGGCCGTCGAAGTCCGCCTCGCCGCCCTGGGCGGCTCCCTGCCCGACCTGGTGCGCACCGTCCAAGGAGAGCAGGCGGCATGAACGGCGAACTCATCGCGATCGCCGTACTGATGACGCCCGGCGCCGTGTTCGGCGCGGTGACCCTCACCGGCCACGCCGTCGCCCGCCGCCGGGATGCCGCACTCGCCGCCGCATTGGTGGCCGGGCCGACCGGAGGTCCGAAGCCGCCCGGAGAGCCGCAGCCCGCCCCCGAGCAGAGCGAGGCCGTGCCCCTGGCCGCCGTCCTCGACCTGGACCGGCACCGCCGCACACGCACCGCCCACGACACCCCGCACCAATCCGAGGAGGAAGCCTCATGACCTGCCGCGAGTGCACCGGCCACCACCCGGTGCGCCTGGACGCCTTTCCCGCCGGGAACCCCCGCGCTTCGCTGCGCGCCGCACACCGCGCCACCGAAGCCCGCGCGGAAACCCCCACACCCGTCCACATCCACTACGACGCGATCCACGACGCGTTCGCCGTCGTCCGCACCGACCCGGCCCCCGCCACAGCCTGAGGAGAGCAACTCCGATGCCTGACAAGCACGTCGAACCCGTCACCCTCCTGCGCGATGCCGCTGAAGCCGTCCGAGAGTTCAACCACCTCACCTTCCCCACCCGCCAGAACCCCGGCGGCCTGGCCTACCCTCCCGAGGCCTACCGCGCCATCGGCGCCCTCAAGGCGCTCTCCCAGCGCCTCCCGCAGGCCTTCGAGCAGATCGTCCGCGCCCTGACCGTCCCCCACGAGCGCGGATACGTCACCGCCGACTACGGCACCCCCGAAACCCACATCGCCACGGCCAGCGCCGCGCTGCAGGAAGCGCACGACCTGGCGCACGCGCTGGCCGCCGCCCTGGAGCGCGCCCACACCGCCACGAGCCCGCTGGGCTACAGCGGCCCGATCACCGACACCGACGTCACAGAAGGCGAGTAACCCATGTCCGCAGGCGAGACCACGATCACCGTCGTCGGCAACCTGACCGACGACCCCGAGATCCGCTTCACCCCCAGCGGCGCGGCGATGGCGAAGTTCACCGTCGCCTCCACCCCCCGCACCTTCGACAAGACCACCAACCAGTGGCGCGACGGCACCGCGATGTTCCTGCGCTGCACGGCCTGGCGCGACCTGGCCGAGCACGTCGGCGACAGCCTCACCAAGGGCGCCCGCGTGATCGTGACGGGACGTCTGCGCCAGCACAACTGGCAGACCCCGGAGAACGAGAACCGTTCCATGCTCGGCCTGGAGGTCGACGAGATCGGCCCCTCGCTGCGCTTCGCCACCGCCACCGTGACCCGCGCGCAGCGTGCCGCCGCCGGGGGCACCCCGCCGGCCGACGCGTGGAACACGGGAACCCCGGCCAACGGCGGATGGGGGGCGCCCGCGCAGGGCAAGGAGTCGCAGTTCAGCGACGAGCCGCCGTTCTAGATACGCCCGAGGCGGGGTGCCGTCTCGCCAAAGCCTGCACCCCGCCCCGGATCTCCAGTCCCTCCAAGAGAACAGGAGACCCCCAGCATGACCCATCCCACCCCTCTGCGGCGAGACGGCCTCACGCCGCGATCCAGCACCTGGCCCCTGCCCACCGCGCTGGCCCTGGCGAGCAGGGGCGTGCCCGTGCTGCCGCTGCGCGCGGGCAAGGTCCCCTTCGGTAACTGCACCGCCTGCGCGGGCAACGCATGCGGCGGCCGGCCGCACATGAAGGACCCCGGCCCCTGCCACTGCGTCTCCCCCTGCCACGGGTGGGCCGCCGCCACGACCGACCCGCACACCCTGACCTCACCGGCATGGGCCACCGTGTGGCGCCAGGCTGCCGCGCTCGCCTATCACCCCGGCGGCGCCGGGCTCACCGTCGTGGACCTCGACAACAGCGACGCGATGGCGTGGGCGCGCCAGCACCTGCCACCCACCCGCACCGTGGCCACCACCAGGGGCGAGCACTGGCTGTACCTGGGCACCATGCCCTCAGCCAACGCCGTGCGTCCCGGCGTCGACATCAAGTCGCTCATGCAGTACGCCCGGTGGCGTGGCCCCGGCGACGGCCTCATGAAGCCTCTGCCGGACGCGGTGCGCGCCTTGACCGTGCGAGAAGAGGCCACCTCCCCGCGCGAAGCGATGGCCTCTTCAGGACCCGCCACGACCGTGTGGGACCGGTCGGTGGCCACCGGATGCCGCCACACCGAGCGCTACGTGCGCACCGGCCTGAACCGCGGCCTCGCCCTGGTGGGCGAGCACACCGAATCCGGCGCCGGAACACAGGCGTTCGCCGTCGCCCGCTTCCTCGCCCACCAGCACACCGCCTGCCCCGGCCCCTGCGGTCTGGACGCCCTCGCGGAAGAGATCGTGGCCGCCGCCGTCGCGGTCGACGTACCCGAGCCCTACGCCCGCCGCGCCGTGACCAACGGCCTCCACCACGCCGCATGAACCGCTCTGCACCAACCCGCACGGAAAGGAGGGGCCTTGCATGAACGCCGAAGAACTGCCCGCGCCCTCCAACCCCATGGCCGTCGCCCGCCGCATCCTGCCCGACTGGCAGAACCAGGACGGACAGATGGTGTGCCGACGCTGGCGCGGCTCCTGGATGCAGTGGAGCCGCACGCACTGGCGCGAGGTCGACGAGGAACAGATCCGCAAGACCATGTACGAGCGCCTGGAGCACGCGGTCTTCCTCGTGCCCGGCAAGAACGGGCAGATGGAGCCGCGCGAGTGGGCGCCGACCAAACCGAAGATCAGCAACCTGTTGGACGCGCTCGGCTCCATCACGCTGCTGCCCGCCGACATCGACGCCCCCGCCTGGCTCACCGACACCGACACCAGCGGATGGGGCCCGATCGTGGCGTGCACCAACGGCCTGCTCCGCATCCACGACCGCCAGCTACTCCCCCACACGGCCGGATTCTTCAACCACGTCTCCGTGCCCTTCACCTACGACCCCACCGCCACCGCCCCCGAGTGGCACCGCTTCCTCACCGACATCTGGCCCGACACCCCAGACGCCATCGCAGCGCTTCAGGAGTGGTTCGGCTACGTCCTGTCCGGCCGCACCGACCAACAGAAGATCCTGCTCATGGTCGGCCCGTCCCGCTCCGGCAAGGGCACCATCGCCCGCGTCATGAAAGAGCTGGTCGGCAAGAACAACCTCGCCGGCCCCACCCTCGCCGGGCTCGGCACCAACTTCGGGCTGGCCACCCTGATCGGAAAGCCCCTCGCGGTCATCTCCGACGCCCGCCTGTCCGGCAACGACACTCAGGTCGTGGAACGGCTGCTGACCATCTCCGGTGAGGACACCATCGACATCGACCGCAAGTTCCGCCAGCAGTGGACCGGCAAACTGCCCACCCGGCTGATGATGCTGTCCAACGAGCTGCCGCACTTCGGCGACTCCTCCGGCGTCATCGCCCGCCGGTTCATCGTCCTCAACTTCACCCGATCCTGGCTCGGCCAGGAAGACCCCGGCCTCTTGGACCGGCTGGTTACCGAGATGCCCGGCATCCTCAACTGGGCCCTGGACGGCCTGGCCCGTCTTCAGCGAACGCGCCGGATCACCGAACCGGCGGCCAGCCGGGACGCGGTCACCACCATGCAGGACACCGCGTCCCCGACCACCGCGTTCATCCGCGAGCGCTGCGCCACCGGGCCCACGTGCACGATCCCCGTCGACAACCTGTGGGCGATCTGGCGCGAATGGGCCGAGGACAACGGCGTGAAGCCCGGCAGCAAGCAGGTATTCGGCCGCGACCTCCAGTCCGCCATCCCCCAACTCACCGTCAGCCGCCCCCGCGAGGGTGAGACCCGCATCCGCATCTACACGGGCATCACCGTCCGGCCCGCACCCGGCGCCGCCGGATGAAGTAGCGCCCACAATCCCCAGGACCGCGGACCATCGCGGACCACGCCCCCTGACCTGCACGTTTCCCCAACCCCGATCGCGGACCATCGCGGACCACGCCTCCAAGAGCGGTCCGCGATGGTCCGCACAACACCCCCCGCAAAACCGCAGGTCAAACAGGGTGGTCCGCGATGGTCCGCGGTCCACAGCATTGTGGCGCCCGTTTCCCCCAGCCAACTCCCGAAGCCTCCCCCAAGGAGCCACGGAATGTCTCGCCAAAAGACACCCGCCCGGAAGACCTCGAACGAACTACTGCCTCTCACTGCCGTACTGCTCGAACTCCAAATCACTCGCGCAACGTGGTACCGCTGGCGCAATCGCGGAATCGGGCCTATCGCTCATCGACTGCCCAACGGACGACTCCGCGTTTGGCGTAGCGACCTGGACGCCTTCTTGGACGAGATGGAGGTGGCTTAGGCATGGAGTGGAGCTACACCGTCAAGATCTGGGCCATCCGGAAGCGTGACTATCGGAAGCCGTATCAACTCCGCTGGAAGGTGGGTCTACGCCCTCACTCGGAGTC
>NZ_JBNNJZ010000563.1:0-5139 GCF_050270335.1 Streptomyces sp. NPDC059900 | reverse complement strand
GCACAAGGCCGGGCTCGAAGTGATCCTCGACGTGGTCTACAACCACACCGCGGAGGGCAACGAGAACGGCCCCACGCTCGCTTTCCGCGGCATCGACAACGCGTCGTACTACCGCCTGGCGGAGGGCGATCCGGCGCACTACTTCGACACCACGGGCACCGGCAACAGCCTGCTGATGCGCCACCCCAACGTCCTCCAGCTGGTCATGGACTCGCTGCGGTACTGGGTCACCGACATGCACGTCGACGGGTTCCGGTTCGACCTCGCGGCCACGCTCGCCCGGCAGTTCCACGACGTGGACCGCCTCTCGGCGTTCTTCGACCTGGTCCAGCAGGACCCCGTGGTCGGCCGCGTCAAGCTCATCGCCGAGCCCTGGGACGTCGGCGACGGGGGCTACCAGGTCGGCAACTTCCCGCCTCTGTGGTCGGAGTGGAACGGCAAGTACCGCGATTCGGTAAGGGACTTCTGGCGCGGCGCCGACCACACGCTCGCCGAGTTCGCCTCCAGGATCACCGGCTCGTCCGACCTCTACCAGCACGACCGCCGCCGCCCGCGCGCCAGCGTCAACTTCGTCACCGCGCATGACGGGTTCACGCTGCGCGACCTGGTCTCGTACGACGACAAGCACAACGAGGCCAACGGGGAGAACAACCAGGACGGCGAGAACGCGAACCGGTCGTGGAACTGCGGTGTAGAGGGGCCCACCGACGACGAGGGCGTCCTGGAACTCCGCGCGCGCCAGCAGCGCAACTTCCTCGCCACGCTCATGTTCTCGCAGGGGATACCGATGCTCGCCCACGGCGATGAACTCGGCCGCACGCAGCACGGCAACAACAACGCCTACTGCCAGGACAGCGAGCTCTCCTGGATCGACTGGAACCTCACCGGCGAACAGCGTGACCTCGTCGACTTCACCCGCCGCGCCATCGAACTCCGTTCGGCGCACCCGGTGTTGAGAAGACGCCGCTTCTTCCGGGGCGACACGGCGACCCACGAGAGCCAGCCGATGCCGGACCTGGTGTGGCTGCGGCCCGACGCACGCGAGATGACGGACGAGGACTGGCGGCGGCCCGACGCACACGCCGTCGGGGTCTTCCTGAACGGCGATGCCATCGCGGAACCCGACGCCCGCGGAGGCCCCGTGGTGGACGACTCCTTCCTGCTCCTCCTGAACAGCTACCGGGAGCCGGTCGTCTTCGACCTGCCGGACGCCGCGTACGGGGAACGCTGGACGACGCGGATCGACACCTCGGACCCCCGCGGGGCCGCGGACGAGGTGGAACACAAGGCGGACGGCCAGGTCGCCGTGCAGCCGCACAGTCTGCTCATGCTGTCCCGGCCCGCCGGAACGGCCGACCTGTCACCGCGGGGGACGTGACCCGATCACTGCGCGGGATGCGGCCCGGTCATTGCGCGGGCCGTGAATTCACCACGAAGCGTGCCCCGTCCGGATCGGCGAGGACGGCCTCCGTCGCACTCGCTTCGCCCTCCAGGACACATCCGCCGTGCTCTCGCGCCGCCCTGGCACACGCGTCCACGTCGGCGACCGTGAAGTGGATCTGCCAGCGCGGCCGCACCGCCGGGTCGGGCGCGGCTTCCACCGCGCCGGAATGGATGCGGGCCACGACGTCGCCGTCGTTGCGCAGGACGACCCTCTCGTCCTCGTAGTGGACTTCGCAGCAGCCCGCTGCCGCCCAGCCGAGAACCTCCGCGTAGAAGATGGCGGCGTCGAAGGCATCGCGGGTGCGCAGCTCCACGAAGACCGGAGCCGCACGGCGCCAGTCCTCCCAGTCCGCCACCAGCTCGCCCTCCCAGACGCCGAAGACCGCTCCGTCGCGATCGGCCAGCAGAGCGGCCCGCCCCGGCGGAAACGAGAGCGGCCCCACGGCGGTCGTCCCGCCTCGCTCATGGCTACGGGCCACCGTCTCGTTCGCGTCGGACGCGGCGAAGAAGGGAGTCCACGCCACGGCTGCCTGGCCCATGGCCTCCACGGCGGACACGCCCGCCACCGGCACTCCGTCCACACTGGCGAACCTGTACTGGTCGCCCAGCTTGCCGACGCGCCAGTCCCACCCGAGGACGGCGTGGTAGAACTCCTCCGCGGCCCCCAGATCGTGCGTGGTCAGGCTGACCCAGCAGGGCGCGCCGATCACCGTACGACTGGCCACGACCCCGGTCCCCGCTGCCCTATGGCTGTTCATTTCCGTACCGTTCCGAGGTCGATGGTGCGACTGCGCGTATCGGCTCCCATCATCGCCGCCTTCGTCCGGACCTGTCCCTCACGATTGGGCTGGTCGGGGGTGTCGCGGGACGGGAAGACTCAAGTCCAGGTCGGCGCGTCCGGCGCCTCGGCGACCTGGCGCAGCGTGCGGCCGCTGCGCGCCGAGCGGGCCCGCCGCGGATCGGGGGTGCCGCCGCCCGCGCGGTGCCCCGATCCGGTCCGTACCAGCAGCCACGTGGGCTTCGCACCGGCTGAGCCGCTCTTCTCCTCGCGGCTGTGGAAGCGGGTGAGCGCGTACTGCCCGTGCAGCTTCTCGCCGTGCAGATCGAACGTGGCGTGACCGTTCTCCAGGGCCTGCGCGAAGGGCACCGGCCGTTTGCGCTTGTCGTGACTGGTCGGGCGGTACGTGCCGTGGTCCCAGACGATGACGGTCCCGCCGCCGTACTCGCCCCCGGGAATGATCCCCTCGAAGTCCTGGTACTCCAGGGGGTGATCCTCGGTGGGGATGGCCAGGCGCTTGTCCTGCGGGTCGGTGGACGGCCCCTTCGGGATCGACCAGGACTTCAGTACGCCGTCGACCTCCAGGCGGAAGTCGAAGTGCATCGTGCTCGCGTCGTGGATCTGCACCACGAACGCGGGCTCTCCGGCCGCGTCCGCTCCGTCGGGTCCGTCCTCCGTGTGCTCGCCGCTCGGTTCGCTCGTCTTCCCGAAGTGCCGCTTCCCGCGATACGTCCGCAGCCCGTCCTTCTCGCTCACGACAGCTCTCTTCCGTTCTCTTCGGTCAGGTCGGGGTCACTGGTCGTCCGCCCATGCCGGGTACCGCCAGCGGCCGTCATGAGGCCTTGCGCTCCTTGCCCCCACGCAGGGCGTCGATGAGGGGCACTTCCTCGCCGGTACGTTCATTCACCCGCTTGTTGCGGACCCGGTCGGACGTGCCGCGCTGCAACTGGTGGAAGCGGACGGTGTGGCTGTCCGTCGCGGTGAACATCTGGACGGGCAGCGACACGAGCCCGAAAGTCAGGGCTCCGCTCCACACCGGACGCGCCATGTCTGCGTCACCTTTCTCCGCCCCGGCCCACTCCTGTCTCCCTCCATGGCACCCCGGCGGCGGGCCCGCCGCATCAGGGAGATCTTGCTCCCTATTAGCCTCGGGGCATGGATCGGACCAACACTCGCAGCGAAGGCAATCGGCAGGTCGGAATCGTCGCCTCGTACGACTTCACGCGCCGGGAGGAGCTGGGCCGGTGGTTCCCGCCGGACGTGGAGTGGACCATGACCTTCACCGAGGAGGTTCCCTACCGGGACAACCTGGAGCTCGTCTCACGGCTCGGCAGGGCGAGCCTGCTGACGCGGCCGGTGCGGGAACTCGTCGGACGCGGCGCGGAAGCCGTCGCGTATCTCTGCACTGCCTGCACCTTCGTCGACGGCGTGGCGGGCGAGCGGGCGCTGCGCGAGGCCATGACGGCGTACGGCGTACGACGGGCACTGACGACCAGCGGCGCGGCGATCGACGCGCTGCGAGCCGTCGGTGCGCGACGCGTCGCGGTCGTCCACCCCTACCAGGAGCCGGTCGACCAGCTCCTCGGCCGTTACCTCAAGGACTCCGGGTTCGATGTCGTGGCCCTGACGGCGCTGGGGCTCGACTCGGTCGAGGACGCCTACTCCGTGGCGGAGCAGCAGGTGGTGGACGCCGTCGTCGCCGGGGACCACGCGCGGGCCGACGCCGTGTTCGTCAGCTGCACCGCCCTGCCCACGTACGACGCGCTGCCCCGTCTCGAAGCGCGCCTCGGGAAACCCGTCGTCAGCGCCAACCAGGCCACCGCATGGGCCTTGCTGGGGGCGGTGGGCGAGCGGGCGCGAGGCGCCGGGCAGCGCCTTCTCGAGCACCGGCCTACCCTGGGCGCGTGACGGACGACAGCAGGCCCCTGGCCGTATTCGACCTGGACAACACGCTCGCGGACACCGCTCATCGTCAGCGTTTCCTGGAGCAGAAGCCGCGCGACTGGGCGGCCTTCTTCGCCGCGGCGCCGGACGATCCGCCGCTTGAGGAGGGCGTGGCTCTCGCCCTGGAGAGCACGCGGGAGTGCGAGGTCGTCTACCTCACGGGCAGGCCCGAGCGGTGCCGCAAGGACACCGTGGCGTGGCTGGCGGCGCACGGGCTCCCGGAGGGGCGGATCTGGATGCGCCGCAACGACGACCGGCGGCCCGCCCGCCGCACCAAGCTGGAGACCCTCCGGAAGATCGCCCGGTCCCGCGAGGTCCGGATGCTGGTGGACGACGACGAGCTGGTGTGCGACGAGGCGGAGCGGGCGGGCTTCAGGGTCGTACGGGCGCGCTGGGCGAGCACGTCCGCCGCGCTGAAGGACGCCCAGGAGCGTGAAGGACGGACGTGACCGCTCGGCGGCGGGGTCAGGCGCTGTCGCCGTCCTCCAGGCGGAAGCCGACCTTCAGGCCCACCTGGTAGTGCTCGATCTCGCCGTTCTCGATGTGGCCGCGCACCTGGGTGACCTCGAACCAGTCCAGCGAGCGCAGTGTCTGCGAGGCGCGGGCGACGCCGTTGCGGATGGCCTGGTCGACGCCCTCGTGCGAGGTGCCGACGATCTCGGTGACCCGATAGGTGTGGTCGGACATCAGGATGTTCCTCTCCGCCGTGTGGTGACATCACAGCTGTGGCGTGACGTCACTCCACCGTGCCCCACCACGCGCCGCTGCGCGAGGCGGTGGGCGCGGGATGCTCGGCGGCACCGTCCAGTTCGAGCCGCGAGACGATGCGGTAGCGGTCACCGCGGTACAGGGAGCGCACGTACTCGACGGGGCGCTCCCCGGTGTCCGTGGTGACCCGGTCGAAGAGCAGGGCGGGGGAGAGCACGGGCACGCCGAGCAGAGCGGCCTCGTCCTCCGTCAGGACCGTCGGCTCG